>JAAERS010000105.1 GCA_024230095.1 Gammaproteobacteria bacterium
ACACTAAAGAAGGTCTATGACCCTATTATTCAAACGAGTATTTCACCCAATGCGCTGACCAGCACATCACACTCAGCCTGGGTTCCGACACTGATACGCAAATAATTTTGCGTACGCGGATTGGCTGTCAGATGCCTTACGATAATACCCCTTTCGCGCAGTCCACCGGCAATATCTGCAGCCCCCATGCGGGCATGCTCAACAAACACAAAGTTTGCTTTCGAGTCAGTCATGGTAAAATCAAGGGCCGCTAGCTGCTCGCTTAGCCACTGACGCATTGCCATGATGGTTTGGCGGGTCTTATCAAAGTAGGCAACATCAGCCACGGCCGCCGTTGCACCAGCAAGCGCTTCTCGGCTAAGAGGATAAGGGTTAAAACTATTTTTGATACGCTCCAACCCCTGTATCAAATGGGCCTGACCAAACGCCATACCCACTCGTAAACCGGCTAAAGAACGCGATTTGGATAAAGTTTGCACCACTAGCAAATTGTCGAACTCCGGGACTAGAGCTGCCGCTGACTGGCCGCCAAAATCAATATAGGCTTCATCGATAATAACGACCCTATCGGGGTTTCCTTGTAATAGGGTTCGAATCTGTCCAAGACTCAACAAACAGCCTGTGGGCGCATTGGGATTCGCCAAAATAACACCGCCATTAGGGCCCAGATAGTCATCCACGTTGATGGTCAAATCCTGTGCGAGGGGGACCTGCTCATAATGGATGCCAAACAAATCCCCATAAACAGGGTAGAAGCCATAGGTCACATCGGGGAATAATATCCTTTCATCCTGTTTAAGCAACGCCTGAAAGGCATGCGCCAATACTTCATCAGAACCATTGCCCACAAATACCTGATCAATAGCTAAACCGTGCAATTGTGCTAAGCTCTGACGCAGCTCACTACAGGTGGGGTCGGGATACAAGCGCAAATCATCACCCACGACAGCCCGCATCGCCGACACAGCCTGGGGGGATGGCGGGAACGGGTTTTCATTGGTATTCAACTTTACCAAATTGGTAATTTTCGGCTGCTCACCCGGCACATAGGGCGTTAGCTTATGGGTCAGGTCGGACCAATAACGGCTCACAGTTTAATCTACCTCAACAATCGAAAAATCATGGGTCACTTCGACTCCAGCATTTACCAACATGATGGAGGCTGAGCAATACTCTTGTGCTGACAAGCGAATAGCGCGCTCTACCACCTTGGGTTTTAGATTACGCCCAGAAACAACAAAATGCACATGAATTTTAGTAAATACAGAGGGCACCGCATCGGCACGCTCAGCACTAATCTGTGCTTGGCAGTCAACCACGTCCTGACGTGATTTTTGCAAAATACCGACCACATCAAATGACGTACAGCCACCCAATCCCATGAGCAGTAATTCCATCGGACGCGAGCCTTTATTTTGCCCCCCTTTTTCGGCAGGCCCATCCATTATTACTGTGTGACCAGTTGCGCCTTGAGCCGCAAAACTGACACCACCTGCCCAGCTTACGTTAGCTGTCATTGCCATGTTGCTTGTTCCTAATTAGTTATGTGGATGCCTAGTTGATGTAAATGCTAACAACAACTCGCAATAAATTTTTGTTTATGGGCGGCACCCACTCTCGCTTTGTTAATATGTTAGTACACTTATCAAGCAAACAGCTCCGCCAACTTCTGGCCTGGATCTTGCGCTCGCATAAATGACTCTCCAACCAAAAAGGCATTGACATCATGCTCACGCATCAGTGCCACATCAGCCGGAGTATGAATACCACTTTCAGTGATCAACAATCGGTCTTTAGGTAGCTGCCCTAACAGGTCAAAAGTCGTCTGCAAGGTTAAGTCAAAAGTATGAAGATTGCGGTTATTTATACCAATCAGCGGCGTACTTAGCTGCAAAGCACGCTCCAATTCAGCTTCATCATGTGATTCAACCAGTACATCCATACCTAGGTCCTCTGCCAATTCTGCTAAGTCCTGCATTTGCGCATCTTGCAAACAGGCCACAATCAACAAAATACAATCGGCACCGATGGCACGGGCCTCATACACTTGATAAGGGTCAACGATAAAGTCCTTGCGGATGACCGGCAAGTTACACGCTTGGCGCGCCTCTCGCAGGTAGGTTTCACTGCCCTGAAAGAAATCGGCATCGGTCAATACCGACATACAAGTTGCACCACCTTGCTCATAACTCTTAGCAATCTGGGCTGGATCAAAATCTGCACGTATGACACCCTTGGATGGTGATGCCTTTTTGGCTTCGGCAATAACCGCCGATTCGCCCAGGGCCACCTTATCCAGCATAGCTTTGGTAAACCCGCGCGGGGCCCATTGGCCGGCACTATTAGCGACAATCTTAGTTATTAGTTCTGGCACTGGCCGCTGGGCCTGACGCTCCGCAATTTCTTCTAATTTGCGAGCCACTATGCGTTTCAATACGGTTGGCGTGTTCATGCTTGGGAAATATCCTTACTCAAAGCCAGCAGTTGATCCATTTTTTCTTGTGCCTGACCGCTAGTAATCACTGCTCGTGCTTTAGCAATACCTTCCTCAATGGAGTCTGCTAAATCTGCTACATAGATAGCCGCACCTGCATTCAACAACAACATATCTAGGGGCGCGCCAGGCTGATTGGCAAAAGCCGAATGAATCACTGCTAAGCTTTGTTCAGAACCATCCACTACCATGTCTTGCAGACTGTTATGTGCCAATCCGTAGGTAACAGGATCAATGGTATATTCAGTGATATTGCCTTCTTTGAGTTCAACTACATGGGTAGGCGCGGCGATAGAAATTTCATCCAAACCGTCTTCTGAATGCACCACCATAACATGCTTGCTACCTAAGCGAAGCAGCACCTCGGCCATGGGGCGTTGCCACTCGCGGCTAAACACACCCAACAGCTGATGCGGCGCTCCAGCAGGGTTGGTCAGTGGGCCAAGTATATTAAATATGGTGCGCACGGCCATTTCGCGGCGCGGCCCAATGGCATGTTTCATCGCACTGTGGTGGGCTGGGGCAAACATAAATCCTACCCCCACCTCACGGATACATTGGGCGACCTGATCTGGTTTGAGGGCCAGATTTAAACCCGCCGTTTCCAACAAGTCAGAACTACCACTGTTGGAGGAAATTGAACGGTTGCCATGCTTCGCCACTTGACCACCTGCGGCAGCAACGATAAAAGCACAAGCCGTGGAGACATTAAATATTCCAGAGCTATCACCGCCGGTACCGCAAGTATCAATAACATGCTCCCCGGTCGCTTCCACACCCATCGCCAAGGCACGCATGGCTTCAACGGCGCCTGTCATCTCATCGACGGTTTCACCCTTCATTCGCAGGCCAATTAAGAACCCGCCTACTTGGGCTTGTGTTGCGTCGCCGGTCATGATGATATTCATCACCGCTCGCATTTCGTCTTGCTGGAGGTCGCGCCTTTCTGTAACAGCCGCTATGGCTTGTTGCATGTTCATGATTGGGTTCCTAATCGTACTAGTTTACAAGTGCAGCGAAAAACCCTACTACTTTAGCAAAAATTTGCTTATCTGTGCACAAAATTAGCCAGTAAATCGTGGCCTTGACGGGTTAATACCGACTCCGGATGAAACTGCACACCCTCTACGTCTAATTGACGGTGTCGCACACCCATGATGGCATCCCTTTCGCCAACTGAATCTAGGCTCCAGGCAGTTACTTCTAAGCATGCTGGAATGCTCTTTGGGCACAACACCAAGGAATGATAACGCGTCACCTGGAGTGGGTTTTGCAGGCCTCTAAAGACTCCAACATCAGCGTGGGAAACGAGGGATGTTTTGCCATGCATAACCTGCTTGGCACGCACCACATCAGCCCCAAAAGCTTGACCAATACCTTGATGTCCTAAACACACCCCCAGAATGGGTATGTGGCCGGCAAAGTGCTTAATGGCCTCCACACTGATACCTGCTTCGTTAGGCGTGCAGGGTCCAGGAGAAATCACCAGATGGCGCGGCGCCATGGCTTCGATGTCATCAATAGTAAGCGCATCATTACGATGCACCTCTACCTGCACATCCAGCTCACGAAAGTAGCGGGCTAGGTTATAGGTAAAGGAATCGTAGTTATCCAACATCAATAACACGGCATGGGCTCCCGCCAATCAAATAAGGGCAGCCATTATACTCTCCGACTTTACCAGTGCACAGGCTGACAGCTCATTTAGACTGCCTTTAGTCGTGTGGAGGTTAATTTTGGCGAAAACGCCTAAGGCCAAGTACCAATAGTCCGGTAGCGGCTATCAGATACACCACCATAGTCAGTACCGCTTGTTGTAGTAAAAACCCCATGTCCAGCAGCACCCCCAACCATACAGGCCCCAGAGCCGAAGCAAACACCACAAGAGACCAAAATAAACTCTTTATCGCGCCTAGGTAGCGCACACCATATAATTCTGGCCATAAAGCGGCTTGTGCGGTTTGAGCAAAGCCATTGCCAATACCCAATAAAATCAGATAGGGCCACACCACCCAGTAGGTATCAACCATATTAATCACCACTAACGCGGCTGCCAAAGGCATTAACGTGTATGGCATTAGCGCGCGTGCACTAAAGCGATCTACTAGCTGGCCAGTCACTAGCGCCATACTGATTACAACCACCGAGTAAAGCAGGTAATTTCCCGTGAGAAAGGTATGAGACCAACCCTTTTCATCCGCCAAATTCAAGTGATGGAAAAACATGGCAGTACTAATCATGGAGATGGCACAGACACCTGGAATGAGCAGGTAAAAACGATAATCCCGCAACACATCTCGACGGCGCCAAGATATAGGGTTCGCTTTACTTTCGATAGTTCCATTGAGCGGTTGACCCTCTCGCTCTTGCAACTGCCGCTCATAATCTTGATGCCGCTCTTTATGGCCTCGCAATAACCATAAACTTAATGGCGCCACCACCACAAGCACCAACACAGCAACACCGACAAAACTATGTCGCCAGCCCACAGCGGCTATCGCCAATACAGCCAACAAGGGCAATACCGCCTCACCTAAAGCAAACCCCATCGCCACCAAGGCCGTAGCTTTACCCCGATCATGATCAAAATAGCGCCCCATAGCCGTGTAAGCCACATGGCTCATTAGCCCCTGCCCTGATTGACGTAACAAAAATATGGCCGCAATTAGCCACCAAACGGAGTGCACTTGAGTAATAAACCAGGCCGACACTGCTAACAATAGCACCACAAATAGGGTGTACCGAGGCAGAGCCATTTGATCAATCCATTTACCGGTCACAGGTAAAAGTAAAGCGCTGAGCAAGGTACCCGCCATATAGACCCCACCCCACTGGGTATGGCTCAGACCAAAATCCTGTTGAATAGATTGTCCAAATATGCCCACCAGATAGGTTTGGCCAAAAGATGAAGCAAAGGCAATGACCAGTCCAAACCCGGCAAAGCGAGTATGGTTGTTCAACAACTGCCAATAGGCTCTTGTACTCATAAAGTGTTCTCTGCAGTCATCAGTGACAAACTACCATCTTGCTATAAGGATGGGCCTACCTCAAGTGTTGAGCCGTCAGTAAATCGTGACAAGCGAAAACGTTGTAAATCATGCTCTTGCGGCAACCCAGCCAACATGCGAGCTACAATTCGACCATAACCCGGGCCGATCCCAAAACCGTGGGCACTCATACCGGTGGCCAAATAAAAGCCCGCTATATGATCAACGGCATCAACCACCGGCACTACATCTGGCATAGCATCAATCATGCCCGACCAGCTTCTTAGTATGGTTGGTTCACCTAAATGAGGAAAGCGTTTAGCGAAACGTGCTCGTATACTAGCTACTCGACCCGCATGACTAGGCGGCTCCAGCACACGGCTTTGTTCAAACGGCGTTCGCTCACCAGTACGCCAGTTGCGTTTAATAGTCCAAGCATCAGGATAATCTTTGCGACTAGCCCCCTGCAACTGAATATCATGCCAACTGCGCTTTAAGAGCGGGATGTATCGGCTAGCGTAGCGAAATGAGTCTGGGCCTATCAATACACCATGCCTATCAGCGCAGGCCAGGCTATAGCCACCATCAACACGCTGGCGCATAGACAATTCTTCGTCTACCCAACTACTTTCTACACCCACATCCATAGGCGCTGTCTGCACCACTGTTGCTTCCACTGAAAGCTGAGGCACATGAACCCCCAAACGGCGGGCAAACAAAGACGACCAAGCACCACCACACAAGACTACTTGCGTGCACTTCACCTCGCCACGTTCTGTCTCCACAGCGGTCACTTGACCAGCTTCAATACACAAGTCACGCACGGCACAATTTTCGCGGATCAACACGCCCTCACTATGGGCTAGTTTGGCCACCGCCGGCACCGCTTGCCAAGGTTCGGCCTTAGCATCACTCGGCGTACAGGTTCCACCTAACCACTGCCCATTAGTGGGCTGGGTAAATAGTTTGTTCACTTGTTGCTGGCTCAAGGCATGGCTATCCATGCCAAATTGCTCGGCAATGGCCATCCACTCGTGCAGTTTAGCAAGCTCCTTTTGATTACTTGCTAAATAACTAATACCCAGAGTTTTAACCCCACAGGCGCCACCCGTTTCAGCATCAATTTCGTGCCACAACTTGAGGGCTTGCGTAGTAATGGGTAACTCCGCCGCATCCCGGCCATGTTGCCGAATCCAGCCCCAGTTACGTGATGACTGCTCACCAGCCACACGACCTTTTTCACACACCAGTACCCGCTTACCCAAACGAGACAAATACAGAGCACTAAATATGCCCACTACGCCGCCACCAATGATCACCACATCAACTGACTCTGGTAACGCACCATCGAATTGAATAGGGGTATTGATAGTAATCGGTGCCGCCATAACCAATCTCCAACCATCACTCAAAGCGGCAACATATCACTGATCAAGATCAACTACTAGAGAGCCAGGCACCATGGTCGCTAGCAGACAAATTAATGTTATTAGCGGCCTATTCTCCAGCGGCAATAAGGCTGGCATTCCCACCAGCGGCCGTGGTATCGATACACAGATGACGTTCAACGGTATAGCGCTGTTCATCAAGGGTTTCAGTAATTAAGGGTATCAGTTCACCCTCTGCCTCGGCTAGGGCTTGGCGCAAAGCCTGTTGGTATGTTGGCTCGGCGTTACAGGCTACGGCATGCATACCGGTTAGCGTGGCCAGGGCGTTGACAGGTAGTTGTCCTGGCAGTACCACTAAGGGCAAGTTGTGCTCAGGCAAATTAATGTCATTGGCTACCAATATCACAGTATTACCCTGCGCTAACGCTATACGGGTTTGCCATAACGCCTGCTCCCTTGCTGGCCCCAAACACAGCACCACCCCGCGAGCTAGTGTGGAAAGTTGATTTAGCTCTCCGGTGGGTCCAGGTAAGAGCAGCTTATCACGGCATAAATCTGCGATAGCACGGGTATCTGGTCCAAATACCTGAGCCAACTGCAACAAGCGATCGCTTGACTCACGCCATGCTCCTGCGATATCAGCATTGATATTAGCCATCGCTGCTTGCACGGTATTTACACTGACTATTGGCCCACTGGGTAGGGCCGAGTTTACGCTTTTAGGTTGGCGCAGTCGTTGCACATATTGGGGACCTCCAGCCTTGGGACCCGTACCTGACAAACCTTCCCCACCAAATGGTTGGCTACCAACCACGGCCCCGATTTGATTGCGATTTACATAGGTATTACCTGCCTGGATACGGCTTACCATTTGTTCAACTCGCGCATCAACTCGTGTATGCACACCAAAGGTCAAACCATAGCCTTGGGCATTGATGGTATCCACCACCTTATCCAGGTCTTGAGCGGCAAAAGTGGCAACATGCAAAACTGGGCCAAAAATTTCTTGCTCCAGTTCCTCAATACCTACCAATTTAATTACTGTGGGCGCCACAAACAGGCCCTTATTAGGCACTGAGAGTTGCTTAAGTATTTTACCTTGCGCCCTGTGCGCTTGGATATGCGCCTCGATACCCCTTTTGGCCGCCTGATCGATAACCGGACCCACATCCGTTGACAATAACTGTGGGTTCCCGATCTGTAACTCGTCCATGGCACCAAACAACATGGTCATAATTTTATCAGCCACGTCTTCTTGTAAATACAGCATACGCAGGGCCGAACAACGCTGCCCAGCACTTTGAAAAGCTGAAGCCAGAACATCACGCACCACCTGTTCCGCTAGTGCCGTAGAATCGACAACCATGGCATTCAATCCCCCCGTTTCAGCAATAATTGGTGCACTGGGAGCCAGATTCTGGGCCATGATCTGATTGATGTGTTGGGCGGTAGCCGTCGAGCCAGTAAAACACACTCCATGCACGGCTGGGTTGCTGGTAATAGGACCGCCAACCTGAGTACCACCACCTGGCAAATACTGTAACGCGGCAAGAGGAATACCGGCTTCGTGCATCAATTGTACAGCCCGAAAAGCGATCAATTGTGTTTGGCTGGCAGGCTTGGCCAATACGGCATTGCCGGCCGCTAGGCTGGCAAGCACCTGGCCACTAAAAATGGCTAGAGGGAAATTCCACGGTGAAATGCAAGCGATAACGCCACGACCCTGACAGTGTTTAGCGGTTAACATTTGTTGCGCATAAAAGCGGGCGAAGTCGACGGCTTCACGCACTTCCCCAACAGCATCTAGCCAATTCTTGCCTGCTTCTCGAGCCAATAGTACAAATAATTCAGCGGCATGTTTTTCATACAGTTGCGCTACCCGCTCAAAACAAGCCGCCCGTTCTATCACGGGTCTATCTTGCCACGCCTGCTGACCATACTGAGCACTACCTATAGCCGTTGCTACTTGCAAGCCAGATGCCTCCTGCACCAGACCCACAATATCAGACTCATCTGCTGGATTACGCACCTCAATAGTAGCCTCTGGATGTTCATTTCCCACTACCAAAGCCTGGCCTTGCCATTGGTAGTTGTGCCACTGCGCCCGCGCAGCATACAAATTACGTAAAGTGGCCACATCAGTAATATCCCAGCCTTTAGCATTGCAACGCTCGGCACCAAAAATGGATTGTGGTTGAGCCACCACCTGACTAGGGATAGATAGTTTATCAAGCAATCGTTGTTGAATACTGGCTACCGGATTCTGAGCAATCATAGCGGGGCTTATTTCTGGGTTAACCAGTTGTTGCACAAAGGAGGAATTGGCCCCATTTTCTAACAGCCGGCGGACCAAATATGCTAACAAATCTTCATGGGCACCCACTGGAGCATAAATACGACAACGAACTGAACCCTCACTCATTACACTAGCATGCAATGACTCTCCCATACCGTGCAGGCGCTGAAATTCAAAGGCCTTGTTACCGGCCATATGTATAACCGCGGCGACAGAGTGGGCATTGTGAGTAGCAAATTGCCCATACAGACGGTCATCCATGGCTAATAACTGTTTGGCACAGGCTAAGTATGAGAGATCAGTATTAGCCTTGCGGGTAAACACCGGAAAGCCAGCAAGACCTAAAACTTGTGCCCGTTTGATTTCGGCATCCCAATAGGCCCCCTTTACTAGGCGCACCATGAGCTTACGATCCAGCGACTTTGCCAGAACATAGAGCCAATCGAGAACCATAGGGGCTCGTTTACTAAACGCTTGTACCACAACCCCAAAGCCATGCCAATCAGCCAGACTAGGACTAGCCAGCACGGCGGCTATAACATCCAAAGAAAGCTCTAGGCGATCAGCTTCTTCGGCATCAATATTAAAACCCATATTGGCTTCTTTTGCCTGTTCAGCTAAGGCCAGCACACTCGGCACCAATTGTTCCATAACTCGCTCTCGCTGGCCCCACTCGTAGCGCGGATGCAAGGCTGAGAGTTTGACCGAAATACCTGGATTATCACGTATATCCTGATGCGAACAATGTCCAGCTAAGTCAGTAATCGCCTGACTATAAGCCTGTCTATAACGCTGAGCATCACTGGCTGTGCGAGCCGCTTCGCCGAGCATGTCAAAGGAATAGGTATAACCTTTTTTTTCCATCTTTCGACCGCGCCGAGTGGCCTCAGCCATATTACGACCTAAAACAAATTGCGAGCCTAACTCCTTCATAGCTTGCGCGACAGCAGCACGCACCACCGGCTCGCCAAGGCGCTTTACCATGCCGCGCAAGGTAGCACCAACATGCACAGAGTCCACCGGTGCCAATAATTTACCCGTAACCAGCAAGGCCCATGTGGAGGAATTAATTAACGATGAATCGGAGTGTCCAAGGTGACTAGACCAATCACCCGCCTGCAACTTGTCCTCGATTAATGCATCAATAGTGGCCTTATCTGGCACCCGCAACAGGGCCTCGGCCATGCACATCAGTGCCACTCCCTCCTTGGAACTAAGACCGTATTCACCGAGAAATTTTTCCATCATAGTGGGGCTAGAGCTATCTCGTACCTGACTGACCAAAGCCATGGCTTGAGAGGAAATCTGCTCGCCCTCTTGGGGTGACATATGCAGGCTAGATAATAAAGACTCAACACACCGAGTTTCTTCACCTAAATAGGCCGTGCGCATCTGAGTGCGAATGCCTTCTAGGCCATCAGACCGAGAGATGGACATAATAAACCTCATTACTAATAACTTATCAGGCCTATTGTAATCATTAACCGAAAACTAAAAGCCCCAATATTTCATTAATAGCATTACTAAATATCTTTTTATTGTTATTTATATAGACATAAATTACTTATTTTGATAAAAATAAGGTCTTTTCGCCTTATTTGAATTATTTTATGAACACCTTAGACCGGCAAGATTTAGCTATTATCAAAGCCTTACAAGAAGATGGCCGCCTCACTATCACAGCCTTGGCCGAACGCATTGGGTTATCTAAAACACCCTGCCAAATGCGCCTCAAACGATTACTAGAAAGCGGCTATATTACAGGCTTCGTGGCACTAGTAGATAAAACCAAGTTAGGCTTGGATCACGTAGCCTTTGTGCAAGTCACTTTAGACTCAACCAGCAGTAGAGCACTCAATGCCTTTAACGAGGCCGTCAATCATATACCCGAAGTGGAGCAGTGCCACATGACTGCCGCCAGCTTTGACTATCTACTGAAAGTGCGGACTAAGGGCATGGCAGCCTACCGCCAAGTATTAGGAGAACAAATTTCCACCCTTCCTCACGTTCAGCAAACCAGCACCTTTGTAGTAATGGAGTCAGTAAAAGACGTGTGAACACTTGCCTAGGCGGCCTGAACAAATCCTAGCAACACACGACAATATTCATTACCATAGCTAAAGCTAACGCCCTACGAGTGATGAGTGATGTCCGAACAACGGCTTTCCCTTACTGAGATCCAAAAAATCACCCACGACGCCCTGTACACTAGTGGCGCGCGAGGGCTGCAGTTAGCCGCCGCTACTGAATCAATAGTAAGTGCCGAAGCCGAAGGTATTCGTATCGTTGGCTTGGGTTTCTTGACTATCTACTGTGATCAGCTATTGGCGAATAAAATAGACGGGCAAGCCATTCCCGAGATTAGCAAAGTGAGCCCATCCCGCCTGCATGCCAATGCTAAAAATGGTTTTTGCCATGCTGCCTTTTTAGCAGCTTTTGACAGCTGGATCACTATGAGCCAACAACAAGGCATTGGTTTACTAACCATTAGCCAGTCAAATTCGGCTGGCGTGGTTGGCTGGTTTGTCGAGAAAGCCGCAAAGAAAGGCCTGCTTTGTTTGGGCTTTTCCAACTCTTCTCCCATGATGGCGCCAGTCGGTGGCAATCAACCTTTCCACGGCACCAACCCCCTGGCTTTTGCCTGCCCTGTGGCTGATCAGGCTGCGCCACTAGTGATTGATATGGCAACCAGCCAAGTCGCCTACGTGGCCGTAAAAGAACGGGCCGAGGCAGGATTACCGATACCGGAAAGCTGGGGCAGGGATGCCAAGGGTCAAGCAACCGTTGACCCTTGGGAGGTGATCAACGGCGGGCAAATGCGCCCTTTGGGCGGCGACAAGGGCGCGCTACTAGCTTTGATGGTGGACATCTTAGCTGGCGGCTTAGGGGGACCCAATTTTTCCTATCAAGCTTCATCTATTGTTGACGACCAAGGTGGACCCATGGGTATTGGACAAACATTCATTGCCATAGACCCCGGCAATGATCCATCAAACGGGGGCTTTTCCGCCAGAATAAAAGCCCTAATAAACGCCATGGCCGAGGCCGGGAGTAGTCGTTATCCAGGGCTTAGACGAGCTCAGCTAGCCAATAACGCAGCCACACAAGGAATCAAGGTGCCTGAACCACTATTAGCTGAAATCCGTGCTTATATAAACTAAAAAGGTCGAGCAATCCCGACCTTTTTAGTTCACTTTGCCAGGGGCAAACACTCTAGCTAGCGCGTTTGCTTAACAAGTTAGTCAACCAGTCGGGATCCATTTCTGGCACTGACGACAACAATAACTCCGTATAATCCGGGTAAGGCGGTGCCATAATCTCGTCTTTGCTGCCTTGCTCAACCACCTTGCCTTGAAACATGACCACAATTTCGTCAGAGATGGCCTTCACAGTAGCAATATCGTGGGTGATGAAGATGTAGGTAATACCCAACTCTTCCTGCAAGCGCAACAATAATTTGAGAATACCTTCTTGCACAATCTGATCAAGGGCCGAAGTCACCTCATCACAGATAATCAATTCTGGCTCAGCAGCCAAGGCTCTGGCAATACAAATACGCTGTTTCTGGCCTCCGGAAAGCTCTCCTGGTAAGCGATCCATAAAGGAAGCATCAAGCTCTATCAGCTCCAATAATTCCAGTATGCGTGCATCCAGTGCTCGGCCCGTCAAACCCAAATAAAACTGTAGAGGTCTACCAATAATGTCGCGTACCGTATGCCGAGGATTCATGGCCGTATCCGCCATCTGATAGATCATTTGGATACGTTGTAGTTGTTCTTTGCTACGGTTTTTTAGGGCTGGTGGCAAGGCTTGACCATTAAACAATATCTCTCCCTTGCTCGGTGGCAAAAGCCCAGTAATGGCCCTGGCTGCTGTTGATTTGCCAGAACCAGACTCGCCCACTACAGCCACGGTGCGACCACGAGGCACCTTAATAGAAACATCATGCAAAACCTTTACGCTGGCGCCATAACTGGCGTCGACACCGCGCACTTCTAGAGCAATATCATCACTGACAGAGGGTTGTTTTTGAATTGAACGTACCGCCCACAAGGACTTGGTGTACTCTTCCTGTGGGTCACTGAGCATGACACGAGTTGGGGCATCTTCTACGGTCTCTCCATAGCGTAATACCTTAATGGTATCCGCCATCTGCGCCACCACAGCAAGGTCATGAGTAATATAAATCGCTGCCGTATTAAATTGCTCTACGATCTGCCGCATAGATGACAGAACTTCCACTTGCGTAGTCACATCCAAGGCCGTAGTAGGCTCGTCAAAGATAATTAGGTCAGGTCGTGATGACATGGCCATCGCCGTCATGACTCGCTGTAATTGCCCACCTGAAACCTGATGAGGGTAGCGATTGCCAATATTATCTGGGTCAGGTAGTTGCAATTCTTTATATAAGCCGCACGCATCTAGTTTAGCATCTCGCTCACTTTGCAGGTTGTACTGCACAGTGGCCTCCACCGTTTGTTCAATTAAACGATGTGCAGGGTTAAATGAGGCAGCAGCGGATTGAGCCACATAACAAATGCGTGAACCACGCAAGCTACGGCGCTCATTCTCACTCATATCAGTCAGCTCCATGCCATCAAACTGGACCGAACCCGAACTAATTTTACAGCCAGGTCTAGCAAATCCCATCGCTGCCAGACCCAGGGTCGATTTACCCGCCCCAGATTCTCCGATCAAACCTAGTATCTCGCCACGACGCAACGTCAGGTCAACACCTTTTATAATTTCATGCCAGCGATCATCACTATAGCCATCGATGCGGATGTCACGCATTTCCAACAATATATCGTTGCTTTTATTGTTCATCGCGTAAACCACTCGTTTTATGTAAGAACCAATCCACAACAAAGTTAACAGCTACAGTTAACAAGGCAATGGCGGTTGCCGGGATCATGGGAGTAAGTGCTGCTGTTAGATCATATTCCGCAAACTGTATCAGGCCAGCATTTTCTCGCACCATGGAGCCCCAGTCGGCAGTTGGTGGCTGAATACCCACACCAAGGAATGACAAAGCTGCTATGGTTAAGAACACAAAGCAAAAGCGCAACCCAAATTCCGCTACCAGTGGCGGCATAATATTCGGCAATATCTCCTTGCGCATGATCCACCCCAAGCCTTCACCTCGAAGGCGTGCCGCTTCTACATAGTCCATGACCACCACATTCAAAGCTACAGCACGGGTTAAACGAAATACCCTAGTTGAGTCTAAAACAGCAATAATGAAGATCAAATTCAGTGCATTAGCACCAAAAATTGACAATAGCATCAAGGCGAATATCAATGACGGTATGGCCATCAGAACATCCACAAAGCGGCTTAATACCTGATCTAACCAGCCACGACCAATAGCAGCCATAACGCCTAGGCTACCACCAATCAAAAATGCCAGAAATGTCGTAGCGACAGCGATGCCTATGGTGTTTCGGGCACCATAGATAAGCCGGCTAAAGACATCTCGACCCAAGGCATCAGTGCCCAGCATAAATTCGTCACTCCAAGGCGCGTAGGCCATGGGAAAAACCTGCGCTTCGCCATAGGGCGCCAACAAAGGAGCAAGAATTGCCACAAACAGATATATGGCAATAACAATCATGCCAAACCACGCTGTTGGAGGGGCCGACTTAAGGGTCCGTATCAAATTTTCACTAAAGGTACGGCGCGCCTTCACTAAAGTGACTTCGCCCGCCGCCGAATAGCCAGAAGATTGGGTATGGTTTTCAGAATCACTCATCGTGGGTGCAACAACCTTGGGTTAGAGATAATGGAAATTATGTCCGCAAATAGATTCAACAGAATATAAGTACCTGCAAATATCAACGCACAACCTTGCACAACGGGAATGTCTCGACTGGTGACCGCATCTACCATCAACTGCCCCAGACCTGGGTAGACAAACACGACCTCTACCACAACCACACCTACCACCAGATACGCCAAGTTAAAAGCAATAACATTAACGATGGGAGCCCATGCATTGGGCAAAGCATGGCGCAAAATGATTTTTGACTTGCTGACCCCTTTTAGCTCCGCCATCTCAATATAAGGGCTAGCGAGTAGATTAATAATGGCAGCCCGCGTCATGCGCATCATATGAGCGACAATCACCATAGTCAGAGCCATGGCGGGCAAGGCCGATCTATAGATCTTCTCGGTAAAATCCGTATCATCGGAAATATTGGCTAGAGATGGAAATATTTTAAAATAGGTCGCAAAAACCAAAATCAAGATATAAGCCACAAAAAACTCAGGGAACGAAATGGTCGTTAAGGTCACGGAGTTAACCACACGATCATATATTGAGTTGCGATAAAGCGCCGCGGTTATGCCCAAGAATAAGGCCAATGGCACCGCAATGACGGCCGCCATGGTTGCCAAAAACAAGGTATTCATCAAGCGCGGCTCAATCATTGCCCAAACTTCCCTAGAGCGATCGACACCAGATGCATTACGCCCAGAGAAAGCATTTCCCAAGTCACCTTGTAAGACATTACCAATCCACATGAAATAACGTTCCACCGGTGGACGATCCAAGCCTAGTTCTCGACGAAATGCTTCTACCGTTTCAGGCAAGGCCGCCTGCCCCAATACCGCTTGACCAAAATCGCCAGGTAGGAATTCTAAGGAACTAAATATGATAATAGAAACAATAAAAAGGGTAAGTAATCCTAATCCAAGTCGTTGGATAATAGTACTCAAAATTGGATGCACTGTTGTTATTCTCCAGCAGCGTGCAGAAGCACTAGAAAGCGTTAAATTTACTAATAGTTAGGAGTTCTGCGGCGTTATTATTTGCGAAATTCCGGTTCATATTACTTAGCCAATCGAAACAAGGGAACCCTTTTTGGAAAAAAATTTCCTTATACGGGTTCGTATTTATAATTAATCGATAAAAATATCTAATGATAAAGATGTTTAACTTCTATTAATAATTGTGATATTTTCTACTTTCGTATAAGCGCTTAATAGTATTATTAAGCTATTTTATGACCCTTAAGCATACCGGATATGTCTCATCCACAAGTAAATTCTAGGAGAATAAAAATAATGCAAGATAAGTATCTCGAAACCATTAAACGACAACTTGCGGCCGGCCGCCTAAACCGCCGTCAGTTTATCTCTTCCAGCTTGGTTGCCGGTATTGCTTTGCCGACAGCCATGGGTATGGCCAGCAACGTCATGGCCGGCACACCCAAACGCGGCGGCACCTTCCGTTTGGGCATACCACACGGTTCCACGACTGATTCACTCGACCCAGGCACTCACGAGAATGGCATGTCACAAGGTGTTTGCTATGCCTATTGCAACCATCTAATGGAAGTCGGCCCCAATGGCCAACTGCGTCCAGAACTGGCTGAATCGGCAGAGCCTAGTAACGGTGCCAAGACTTGGCGCTTCAACATTCGACAAGGTGTTGAGTTCCACAATGGCAAAACCTTGACGCCCCAAGACGTCGTAACATCTTTTCGCTTCCACATGGGAGAAGATTCCAAGTCGGCTGGCAAAGGCTTGTTAACATCAGTAACTGACATCAAAATTGAAGGCAATGCCGTCATTTTTGAATTGTCAGCCGGTAACGCCGACTTTGGCTTTATCACTAGTGACTACCACTTCGCTATTATGCCTGACAAAGACGGTCAATTAGACTGGAGTGCAGGTATAGGTACTGGCCCTTACATCATGGACAGCTACGAACCAGGCGTACGTGCCAAGATGCACCGCAACCCCAACTACTGGAAACCAGACTCTGCCCACTTTGATGACGTTGAGTTTATCTCCGTGATAGATACGGTAGCACGACAAAATGCCATTATGAATGGCGACGTAGATGTCATCGCTCGTGTTGATCCCAAAACTGTGCACCTACTAGGCCGTAACCCTAACGTGAATATTCTGGAAACCACTGGTACCTTGCATTACACCTTCCCGATGCGAGTAACTGCCGCACCATTTGACAACTATGATTTCCGTATGGCATGTAAGCTATCTGTAGATCGTGAAGAACTGGTTACCAAGATTCTGTCCGGCCACGGGGCGCTGGGTAATGACCACCCAATCTCCACCGCTAATCCTTACCATAATGGCAATTTGGCACAACGAGCCTACGATCCAGACAAGGCCGCTTTCCACCTCAAGAAAGCGGGTTATGACGGTGGTAACGTGCAGCTATCCTCTTCCGACGCAGCCTTTGCCGGTGCGGTAGACGCGGCCCTGCTGATCAAAGAATCAGCCGCCAAAGCCGGCCTTAACATTGAAGTTGTGAGAGAGCCTAAAGACGGTTACTGGTCCAATGTTTGGAACAAGAAGCCATGGGGTGCATGCTACTGGGGCGGTCGTCCAACCGAAGACTGGATGTTCGGTGCCGCTTATGTCAATGACACCAAGTGGAACGACACGGACTGGCGTACCGGTGAAGCGGCTGATCGCTTCAACCATCTGGTTAAGGCAGCTCGCTCCGAAACCAACACTGACTTGCGTCGTGAGATGTATCACGAATGCCAAGCGTTGGTTAACGATGACGGGGGTGCTTTAATACCCATGTTTGCCAACAACATCCATGCCCTGGGCAAAAACGTCATGCATTCGGATGATGTCGCGGCCAACTGGGAGTTGGACGGTGGTAAAGCAGCCGAACGTTGGTGGTTTGCCTAACCAATAAGCTGACAACAATAACCCAAGGGCAGGTACTACACCTGCCCTTTTTTATGCTTAGGCCCCTATCAAACCTGGGTTTGATAGGGGCCTCATAAATAGCCGAGGTTTTTTCTCCAAGACAAACCAAGGCGAGTACCCTTTGCTGGCCGGTATTCACAACCTATTGCACCAGCATAGGCTGATGCTTCCAGCGTTGCCAATACCCGTGCATAGTCCAGACTGCCTGTATCCGGCTCATACCGCTCAGGCACCCCAGCAATCTGCACATGTGCTACCTCACGCTGTAGGCTTTGGAAGCGCGCTATACTGTCACCCTGATATTTTTCGCAGTGAAAAAAATCAAACTGCAATTTGACATTATCAACCCCAATACGCTGACGTAAATTAGCCGCCTGCTCTTGTGTAGTGAGCATATAACCCGGCATATCTAGGGGATTGATGGCCTCCAAAGTTAACACTACCCCTGCTCTATCAGCCTGTCTCGCTGCCCACTGCAGATTCTCTACATAAATCTGCTCAGCTTCTGCTAGGGTAAGGCCATCCGGCAACAGTCCAGCCATGGTATGTATTAGAGAGGTATCCAGAGCAGCCGCATAGTGCAATGCTTGCTCAATGCTCGCCCTAAAATCGGCACCGGTATCGGGATGACAAGCCAGACCGCGTTGCCCACTATCCCAGTCACCAGCACTGGTATTAAACAGCACCTGCTGCACGCCCGCATCACGGCGCACAGCCCTTACCTCTGCAGCTGAATAGGCGTAGGGAAATAGACATTCCACAGCCATAAATCCATCTGCAGCCGCCGCTTCATAACGCTGTAAGAAGCTAACTTCGTGGTAGAGCATGGAAATATTTGCACACAAGGGTATCATTTGCTTAACTGACTGCTGTTATTTTGATCCATTGAAGAGCACTCACAATACCATGAACTCCCAACCAACTGTAGGCTTTATTGGCTTAGGCCTGATGGGCCAAGCCATGGCGGCTAACTTATTACTGGCAGGCTTTAACTTACATATCCATAGTCGCACCAAGGCCAAGGCTAAGCAGCTTATTGGCCAGGGCGCAAGGTGGTATGACCATCCACACCAACTCGCCGCAAACCTAAGGGGAGGCATCATAATTATCTGTGTGAGCGACTCTAGCGCGCTGGCTACGGTAATCAACAACCCACATGGCCTTCTGCCGCAACTATCTGCCGATACGCTTATCATCGATATGGGCACCAGCCGTTTTGATTTGACCCTGGAATTGGCAAAAGCGGTAACTGAGAAGGGGGGGCACTATCTGGATGCACCGGTGTCAGGCGGCCAAAAAGGTGCCCAAGACGCCAACCTTTCGGTCATGGTTGGCGGTACCGAAGCGCAACTGACAAGGGCCATGCCGGCTTTTAACGCCATGGCCGCAAGCATTACCCACGTAGGGCCAACGGGTTGTGGTCAAATCGCCAAAACAGCCAATCAAATGATCGTTGGTGTCAGTGTCGGTATCGTCGCCGAAGCCTTACATTTAGCGCAACAAGCCGGTGCCGATACAGGTCAGGTAAAACAGGCCCTAAGTGGTGGATTTGCTGATAGCAAAATCTTGCAGATTCATGGCCAGCGCATGGTAGATCATACCTTTACACCCGGCGCTAGAGCCACCACGCAGCTCAAGGACATGCAGCAAGCCAGCATACTCGCCCAACAATTAGGTATTGCATTGCCATTGCTGGATCTCAGCACCCGTCAGTGGCAAGCCATGGTGGATGCTGGTCAAGGAGAACTGGACCAATCTGGATACCTGGCTTGGATCGAGAGGCTCAATGCATGACGAAGGTTAAGCGCCCTACTCAAGAGATGCCACGGCTTGTTGATAAACCCTAAAACAAGAAATTCTCGATGAGTTCCTTACCCCCTTCGGTGGCAAAGGATTCCGGATGGAATTGAATACCACTAATGGGATACTCTCGGTGCTGCACGGCCATCACCTCCGCTTCTTCGCCGCTAGTCACTTCGGCTATCGAGGCGGTAACTTGCAAACACGCTGGGATCGACGCCGCCTCGGCCACCAAAGAGTGGTAGCGCATGACCTCAAGATTATCCGGGATATCTCGAAACAGACCATCACCATCATGCTTGATGGGGCTCACCTTACCATGCATAGGTAATTTGGCTAAGCCCACCTTGCCACCAAAACAATGCACGATGCCTTGCATGCCCAAGCAAACACCCAACAGGGGGATCTTCGGGCCAAGCTGGGTAATCACATCCGCACACACACCGAAATACTCAGGGTCATCAGGGGAACCTGGGCCTGGGGATATGATAATGCGATCCGGTGCCGCTACAGCCACATCCAGTAGGCTCACTTGATCGTTACGTTTTACCACCACTTCAAAGTCTTTAACTCGGCCCGAGCGCTGCGCCTCTTCCATGATCTCACCAATATACTGATATAAGTTATAGGTGAAAGAGTCGTAGTTATCAATAATCATGACTTTCATGCTTGGGACTCCATAAATAGATTCAGTACTTTGCGTGTACCTGCAAACTTACGTTGAATCTCTTCATACTCATCTTCTGCATTGGAGTCAAAAACATTGCCTCCACAAGTTTGCACATAGGCCGCATTACCCTTGGCAAAAATTGTGCGAATGGGTATAGCAAACGTACAATCACCGTTAAAGCCAAATTGGCCCACCGCGCCACCATAGGGCCCACGACCATCCAATTCTAGGTCATCAATTATTTTCATGGCTTCAATTTTCGGGGCACCGGTAAGCGTACCCGCAGGAAAATTACTGGCCAAGGCACTAAACATGTCGTGTTGGGGTGCCAATATACCTACGATCTCACTGGAAATATGTTGCACATGGCTAAAACGTTTTATGTCCATCAAGCTACGCACCTTGACGCTGCCAAAGCGCGCAACACGGCCGATATCATTGCGATGCAAGTCGACAATCATATTGTGTTCAGCTATTTCCTTGGGGTCATTGAGCAGGTCACGGGCAAAGGCGGTGTCTTCTTCTGGGGTCAATCCACGCTTGGTGGTGCCAGCTAGTGGGTAAGTTTCCATCTCACCTTGGCGTAAGCGGAATAACAGCTCGGGGCTGGCACCAATAATTTGTTGATCACCAAATCGCACATAATACATTTGTGGTGAAGGGTTCACCTGACGCAATTGATCATACAGATTAATGGCATCACCTTGCATGTTAAAGTGGTATTTATACCCCACCTCACACTGGAAAATCTTACCCTCTACAATGGCCTGTTTTACTGTATCCACCGCTTCGGCATGTTGGCTTTTTGTCATATCTTCGCCAACCGACTGAATTTGCAAAGACCCGGGTTTCGCAGCCGGTCTGGCCAGCAACTCTTCCACCAATTGAATGCGATTCTCTTCATAATAAAAGTAGATTACCTCACCCGTCATCTTGTCATAAATGAGGCCATCCAGGTATACACCAAATCTAAAACCATCAAACCAATCGCTGGTTTGCAACTGCAGGCTGGGTTCGAAGTAGTTCATGGCATCGTAGCCAATATAGCCGATCAAACCACCGGCATACTTACGGCTAAGCACATTCTGTGGTACCAGATCCCGGAGCAGATAATACGGGTTGTCACTTTCAAAGGACTCGCTTCCACCCGCACGATCAGTCACGGTCAATGTTGTGCCCTTAGCAGAAATAACCTGCTGCGGATCAAAACCGATTAAAGAATGACGAGAAATGTGGCTATCCTCTCCCAAGGATTCCAACATAAAGCAATTGTCATACTCAGCCGCCACTTTCTTGAAAACATCAAAAAAATCACACTCAGACGTTACCGTGATGTACTGGGGCTTACGAGGCACTTTTATCGGTGTCGGTTTATCTTTACTCATGAATGTTTCCAAAACCAAGTATTTCAGGATGAAATTTGCCGGCCTGCAAGGCCTTGGAACCGCGTGTTACCGTAGCCACGCCAACGCCGACTTGCTTGGCGACTTCACGCTGCGGCACACCCTCCGCCAATAGTTCAAAAATTTGTAAGCGGTGCGCAATCTCTTGTTGTTCATAAGGCGTCAAGAGCGCCTCTAAAGCCTCCACCATGTCGGTGACTTGCTGTTGCGCTAGCATGTAATTAGCGACGCGGGTAAGATCGATATCAGTCATAATTTAAAAAAGTTTGTATCAGCGTACTAGTACAGTAGCACAAGATAAAATCCCTGTCACCTACTGCAAGCCAATAAACTGGTTATTATCAGAAATGCCCAATGAGCGCTGCCCGCAAGGTCGGGACAAACCGCATCACACTAGCTCTAGACTATCTACAATCCAGGTTGGCTTAGACAAAGCTATATCTTCGCCATGATTATAACCACCACGCACTGCCAGACAGGGCACATTTGCATTTTGAGCGGCCCCTACATCATTACGTGAATCCCCAACCATCAATGCCTGCTCTGGGGTGATCGAAAAAGCCTCACAAGCCCTTAGCAACGGCATAGGGTGTGGCTTCTTGTGTACGAAAGAATCACCACAATAAACCTCATCAAAATAGTGCAAGATACCAAAATGGCGCAAGATAGAAGGCGTGAAACGAGCAGCTTTATTGGTAATAACGGCCAGCTTTACGCCCTGCTGCTGCCAATAGCGCAACAATGGTTCAACTCCTGGATAAAGACTGCTATAGGCATGTGCCAGCGCTTCGTAGGCCTGCATATAGCCCTCTAACAAGGCAGCATAACGGGGGTCACGCTGCTGAGGAATACAGATATTGTCAGCCAGCACCCGCTCCACCAACGCACCAGCGCCATTGCCAACCCAAGCTTGCACCTTAGTGGAGCTAGGGGCCAGCAGCCCCATGGACAAGGCGGCCTGCACAATCGCTGCCTCAATATCTGGCAAGCTGTCGATCAAGGTGCCGTCTAAGTCAAAAAACACAGCCTTCGGGGCGAAATTCAGAGGTTCCAATAACTCCCTGTGGGGTTTAGACATGGCTTAGTTCGGCTCGCATCTTGGCGATCGTGTCGGCGTAGTCTGGCGTATTAAAGATAGCGGAACCGGCAACAAAGGTATCGGCGCCGGCACGCGCAATATCAGCAATGTTAGCCACACCTACACCACCGTCTACTTGCAAACGGATATCCAAACCTGAAGCATCGATTTTCTCACGCACTTGGCACAGCTTATCCAAAGTGCTTGGAATAAACTTCTGACCACCAAAACCCGGGTTCACTGACATCAATAGAATCATATCAAGCTTATCCAAAACATGATCAAGGTAATGCAATGGGGTAGCTGGATTGAACACCAAACCGGCTTTGGCGCCGCCATCACGAATCATTTGCAACGAACGGTCAATGTGCAAACTGGCTTCTGGATGGAAGGTGATATAACTGGCCCCAGCTTGCAAAAACTCACTAATCATGTGGTCAACGGGCTTGACCATCAAATGCACATCTATGGGCGCCGTAATGCCATAGTCTCGCAAGGCCTTGCATACCATAGGGCCAATAGTGAGATTAGGCACATAATGGTTATCCATAACGTCAAAATGGACGACATCCGCACCGGCTGCCAAGACGTTGCTTACTTCTTCGCCCAAACGCGCAAAGTCAGCAGACAAAATAGATGGGGCAATCAAAAAATCTGACATTTATAGGTCCTGTTATAGCAAAATTAATAATGGTTGTAGTGAAACAGCGATTTCCACCAAATTTTATTTCCGAGAGCGCTTAACAACGTCGTAAGCAGCCTGAATTTCCTGCGTCTTTTCCTTGGCCAGCAGCATCATTTCATCAGGTAGGCCTTCTGCCACTAGCTTATCAGGGTGGTGCTGACTCATAAGTCGACGATAAGCCTGCTTGAGCGACTTATTATCACAATCTTGCGCCACACCCAATACGCCATAAGCCTGTTTGACCTCACTGGCTTTTGGCTGTGCTTGCCTACCATCTTGGTGCTGTTGATGGAATGAATGCTCAGCCGCCATGCGGGCAGCTACGGTTTCAAATTCTTGTTGCGTTACGCCCAGCAACTGACACATTTCACCCAGCACTTGACCTTCACTAGGACTAAATTCGCCATCGACCAAGGCCGCGGCCAACTGAATCTCCACAAACATCACACGGGCATGAACATTGCCACGTCCTAAAGCGCGTCGCAATGGTTCCAGCACGTCAGTAATTTCATAGCCAGTTTGTTTGCCTTTACTAAAACAATCTATGGCTCGCTGACGGCGCTCACCGGTTAGTTGCATGCGAGCCATGACGGCTTCAGCATACTGAATTTCGGCTTGGGTCACACGACCATCAGCCTTAGCAACCTTGCCCATCACCGCAAAAGTGGCATCAAAAAAAGCCCCTTGAGCTTTGTCTTGTGTCCACTGTTGGGCCCCAGAAAAGCGACGAATCAACTTATCGCCCTGATAACCAATAAACAAACCAAATAACAAGCCGACAAAACCGCCAGAGGCCATACCTAACAACGCACCAATGACCATGCCAGTACGATGGTTGGCGACATTTTTACCCAATAAATAACCGTTCAAACTAGAATCCTATTAATCTGTAGTTCCACAAGCTGAGTTTGTGGTTTAAACTTACCACTAATTGGCGCCAGTTTCAGCGTTTTTCAAGTTCAACAGCCTCTTGATATTGGATTTTCTCTTGGTTTATCAATACCACTTCTCTATTGGCTCACGGGTCATACCAAAAACGCCGTTGTCAACTCTATTGGCTGGTAGCATAGCCCTAGCCATGGTCGCTTTCGCAAACACGGCTAGGGCCGATGATCTTGACTGGCAATGGGATGCCAACAAGGCTCCGGCCAGCTACTGCCTAGGCAGCTACCAGCCGCTGGCACACACTAATTCAAATGCCGACCAGGCGCCCAAGTCCCCGTACATTTATACAGATTCAGATAGCAGCCAATTTGAAAATGGTATTACTACGTTGCAGGGTAATGTCATCATGCAGCAGGGTGACCAGCGCCTTAGCAGCGAACTGGTTAGCATCGACACCAATACTGATATGATCTCTGTGCAAGACAACGTTGAGTATCGACGCCCAGGCTTTTTGGCTACCGCAGATAACGGCAAGTTTGGCACTGATTTAAACCAAGCTAACTTGCAACAGGTGGAATTGGTACAATTTGAAAGTGAACTCCGCGCAACGGCGGCCAACGTGACCATCAATAGTGATGACAGCATGGTACTTGACGAGGGCACCTTCAGCTTTTGCCCACCAGGTGACAACAGTTGGCATATAGCCAGTTCACAGATTGATATATTGCCCGAACAAGGTGTTGGAGAAGCCCGCAATGCGGTACTTCATCTGGGCCCCGTGCCTATTTTTTACCTGCCATGGGTCAGTTTTCCCATTGATGAACAACGACGTTCAGGTTTTCTGTATCCCCAAGTATCGACTACTAGTAACAATGGTCTGTATATCGCCACACCATACTACCTAAATCTGGCACCCAATTCTGATGCCGTCGTCACCCCCCATTGGCGCGAGCACAGTGGTTCATATGTAACCACCCAAGGGCGTTTTCTTGGCTCTAACGGGCTCCACCAAAGTAACGCCTTAATTAGCATTGAAGATAAACAGTCATCCAGCAACAGCTGGTATGCTGACTATACTTATGCGGGCACCATCAACGACAACGACCGCTTACGGGCCGAAATTCAACTAGCTCGGGCCAGCGACTTTGCACCATTTAATAACTTTGACTACAGTTCTGACCACGCTGACAACCATAAAGTAAGTAGCCATATGGCATTCAACTATAAGCTTGGTAGCGACTATATAGACAATATCCAACTAGGCTTCAAACAACACCAGCAGTTGTCTGCCAGCGCACCAACCTACAATCTGCTACCCTACGTCAACTTTTCAGGCCAGGGGGGCACGGGCGATAATTATCACTGGTTATACAATCTTAGCTACGACAACTTTCAAAGAGTCAGCCACAATGATTTGAGCGACATGCAAAAAATCAATGGCCAGCGCGTGCATTTCACTCCTTCAGCCCAGTATCAATGGCAATCTGACTACGCCTACGCAACGCCAAAACTAAGTTTGCCCATGAGTTTTTACCAGCTCACAGATACACCCAGCGGCCTTGCCAGAAGCCAAAACCGTAGCCTATACCAATTAGAGTTAGACAGCGGATTATTATTTGAGCGCCCCACCCAAGGTGGCGGACAACAGACTTTGGAGCCCCGTTTATACTGGACTTATACGCCCTATCGCCAGCAAGATAGCCTGCCTGTATTTGATACCAGCACCATCAGCAAACCGCTTTATCAAGCAAACCGTTTTACCGGTCCCGACAGAATAGGAGACACTAATCGGATAACCCTAGGCGTTAGCAGCCGTGTGATCACCACAACGGGGCAACAAAAAGCCCAGTTATCTTTGTCCCAAATACACTATTTGAGTGATCGCCAGGTACAATTATCTTCGAGCACCGCAACAGCTACGGAAACTTCTTCGCCATTTTATGGTCAGATGGATTACCAAATTAACGATAAGCTCAGTAGCAGCCTAAGTATTGATTGGAACGACCGTAGCAATCAGCTTGATGCTCTGTCTGCCAACCTACGTTATCATGCTACTAGCAATAAAATAATAGCGGCCAATTACACAGAAACCAGCGGTAGCAAACAGAGCCAAACTTCTATTATTTGGCCCCTAGCACCGCAGTGGACTTTGTTCGCACAGCATAAAATTGACATCACCAATAGCACTACATTAGAGCAAATTACGGGGGTCGAATTCGCCAACTGCTGTTACAAGGTTCGCCTAGTAAATCGGGATTGGCTTGTTAGTCAAGCAGCAGGCCAAGAGCACGGCGTATTTCTTGAACTAGAATTAAAAGGCTTAGGTGATAGTGATACCCGCCTATTTGGTACTGGCGATGCTGAAATTGAAGAGTTTATGAAAAATATTACGGGATATAATGAACGTTTTAAATAACTGCAAACGTAAGCTGGCTAGCATAACCTTTATAGCTAGCCTATTGCCATGGGCCGGTGTCCATGGCACAACCGAAATTGACATGATCGCCGCCGTCATCAATAACGACGTTATTATGCAATCAGAGTTAATCACTGAAATAACCGATGTGCGGGATCAATTACAACGCCAAAATGCGGCTATTCCCGCTGCAGGCCTGCTACAAGGAGAGGTTTTAGATCAGCTTATTCTTGAACTGTTGCAGTTACAAGAAGCTGAGCGACTGGGCATAGAGGTCTCTGATACCATGCTCAATAACGCCATGGCCAACATTGCCCAAAACAATAAACTGACTTTGCCTCAGCTACATAAAGCTATTGTTGCCAATGGCAACAGTGTGGCCAGTTTTCGAAGTGACATTCAGCGTAAAATGACAATCGACGAAGTCAGCAAGATTGCCATCAAGCGCCGTATCAAGGTCAGTGAAAAAGAAATCGATCTATTCTTGGACTCACAACAAGGCCAAGAACTGGCCGACACAGAATACCTATTGTCCCACATCATGATTGCCACACCTACCCAAGCCACACAGCAGCAGGTGGATGACACCGAAGCCAAGTTGCAACAATTACAGGCAGAAATTGCCGAGGAAGTGGATTTTGCCAGCTTGGCTAGCAAATATTCTAGCGCTAATAATGCGGCCGGCGGTGGTAGCCTTGGCTGGCGTAAGGCCAGTCAATTACCTGCCCTATTTGCCAAAGCAATAGCTAATATGAAAGTCGGCGAAATTAGCCAACCTGTGCGCAATAGCAGCGGGTACCATCTGATAAAGATTATTGAACAACGCGGTTTAGCCGTGCAGCAAGTACAGCAGACCAAAGCAAATCACATTCTTATATTGAGCAATGACATCCGTTCGGCCGCCGACACCAAGATACTGGTTGATGATATTTACCAACGTCTACAAACAGGCACCGACTTTTATAAGCTAGCCCGTAGCTTTAGTGACGATGCCAATACCGCTCTTAACGGAGGGGACATGGGTTGGCTTAACCCAGGTCAAGTTCCTAACTTTATGCAGACACAACTGGACACGCTTGGTGATAACGAAATTAGTGCGCCATTTAAAGGGCCTAGTGGCTGGCACATACTGCAGGTCAGTGAACGCCAAACCAAAGATGTGGGGTACAATATGCTGCGCAACAAAGCTCGCACCGCTCTATATGACAGTAAATTTGCTGGCGAAATGGAAACTTGGTTACGGGAACTGCGCAATCAAGCCTACATAGAGATTCGCTAAGTTGCCAGCTTCATCCTTACCCCGCATTTTAGTCA
>JAAERS010000106.1 GCA_024230095.1 Gammaproteobacteria bacterium
ATATTTCAGCTGCCCAACTCGAACAGCTCCGTAACCTTTTGGCTTCGCGTTATACCATCGAAGCTGTTGCCGCATGCGAGTTGGCAGAACAACTGCGAGATCCGGACGCAGAACCGGCATTGAACACCATTTTACTCAACGAGGATGCCCCCACCCAACTGCGCCGTCAGGCCGGATTGGCACTAGCTCAGCAGCCTAGATACCACCAACAGACCCTAGATAATTTATCAGCATGCTTACAAGACCCCCAGCAAGCTGTGCGCCTAGTAGCCTTACAGACACTGATGGCTCTGCATACCAATGGGGCACAACGAGTTGAAACCACAGATACAGACGTTGCAGTAAACAACGAACATGAGACCGCGTTAGAAGAGCCTGCCCCAACGCGGAACAACCCTACTCCGTTGCAAATGCTTACTGGACTAATAGTTGAACCAAATCTGCCTGAACATGAGGCAGACATTGAATTACCCATGCCCGAAGCTCCCGCACAGGCCGCCCTGAAAAAAGATGTGGCACAGCCTGAAGATGGTACCAGCGAACGCATTGATCTGGTCAACCTAGAAGCATCGACGACGTCAAAAGCGGCCCCTCCGCTTATTCCAGAGAACTACAGCCAAGACTATAGCAATCCTAATCAAAACAAACGTCCAACCTCTACCTTGGATGCCATTACCCAAGAAAACGTCGAGGCCGCTCTGCTGTTAAGTGAGAACCACATCGACGATAGCACCCTCAACATCAAGAATCTGTTAAGTGAGTTGCCAGAAGAAGACGAAGAGTATCGCCGGTATATAGAAAACAACTTAACCACAGCAGACAAACTATTTGTGCTCAAGCAAGATGAAAATTCAGAATCGGACTTGCTGGTTCTTTGTGTTCGCGTACTGGCGGCGACGGATGACGAAGATGTGTTGAATATACTCATCCAATTGCTGAGTCACGAAGACCCGCTAGTGCGCCAGGAAAGCGTGCAAAGTCTGGGCAAAATTGCCCAGCGGGGTAACTGCAAACGTGCACTACTAAACGCCTCAGGCAGTTTACTGACACAATTGCAGTTTGGCTCCGACGAGATGCGTTTGGCCATTGTCCGAACCTGCGGGCTCATGCAACTAAAGAGCGCTGCCCAAATATTGATTAGTTACGTTAATGACGAGTCAACAGAAGTGCGAAAAGAAGCTATTCAAGCGCTACTGAATATTAGTCATGTGCGCCTGAAAAAAGTGGCCGCATTAGCACCTGACGCCGTTGATCCAAAATATGCTCTAGAAGAAGAAATATTGGGTGTCATTACTGAAGCACTGCAAGACACCGAATACAGCGTACGAAAGATAGCGGCTAGCACCTTGGCGCAATTGCAATATGCACCCGCAGAAGGCCCACTAATTGCCACCGGGGTAGCCGATGGTGGCCAGCTGTCAATTTCAATTGGTCAGGCCCTGCGAGAACTAAATTTGGAGTCAACGGCAACACGGTTAGTTAACGAACTGAAAAGCACCGATAGGATTGAAGACAACTGCAGCTACCGTAGCCACATCGCCAGTATGTTGCAGGAAATGTATCGCATCGAACATGCAGCCAATCATTTGGCTGCCTAACTCATAATCCATAAAGCAAGGAATAATCTATGAAAAACATATTCAATAAGGCCATGATTGTTGGTTTATCGGTAGGCCTAGCCAGCTTCTCCTCTACCAGTGTGGCGGCCTATAAAGAAGTCCAAGTTGCCGACGGTGGCACTATCTCTGGCCAAGTAACGTTTGCAGGTGATGATCCAGCACCGAAAACTTACTTCATCAGTAAAGACAATGATGTATGTGGTTCTGGAGAAAGGAAAATTGATTTTGTTAAAGTGAACGATGGGGCGCTAACGGACGTTGTAGTTTATCTAGATAAAGTTAAAAAAGGTAAGGAATTTCCACAATTAAATACTCAGGTACAGCAAAAAGGTTGTGAGTTTCTGCCATTTTTGAGTGTTATGCACAACACTGGTGACTACGCGGCGGTTAACGACGACCCCGTTTTACACAATATTCATACCTACGAAATAATTGGCCGAGCTAAGAAGACCGTTTTCAATATCAGTCAACCCGAAGTCGGCACTATCACCAAATCCATAAAGCTTAAGCGCGGCAGTGCCATGAAAGTTGAGTGTGATGCTCATGATTTCATGCATTCTTTTGTGTTTGTTGCCAAAAATCCCTACTACGCTGTGGTCGACAATAGCGGTCATTTTTCTATCGATAACGTGCCTCCAGGTAAGTACACCATTAAGGCCTGGCACGGCAAGTTAAAAGAGCAGAAGGGCAAGGTGACAGTTTCGGCCAATGGCACTGTCACCTTTGACTTTAACTTCAAGTAATACTTGATATTGCCATGATAAATCAACTTAAAAAGCGCATCAGTGGCTTTGACCTGTTTGTACTAGCCGGTGGCCTAGTGAACGTGGTGATTATCATCATGTTACTAGGCTATTGGCTTATGCACTAGATTTTATGCTCGATCACAACTGACTAATAGAAGGTTATTTCTATGCTTGCCCCAATAAGCAGTTCCCCTAACACACCTGTATTGCCCACCTACCAGCAGGTATTAGTAGCGGCAGATGCCTCAGATCACTCCAATTATGGTGTATCAGAGGCGATTGCGGTGGCGAACTTGTGGCAGGCAACCATTACTGGTGCCCATGTCTATGCCGCAAAACTGCATGATGCCCGTTTCCGACAAATGGAAGGTGGCCTCCCGCCTCAATACCAAGAAGAAGCGGAACTAGAGAAGCAACGAAATATCCACGATGACTTAATTACCAAGGGCCTAAGTGTTATCACTGATTCCTATTTGGATCAGGCCGAAGAAAGTTGTCGAGACAACAACTTAAACTACGTGCGGCGCTCCTTGGAGGGCAAAAACTACAAGCAAATGGTTGATGAGGCCAATGCGGGGAAGTACGACCTATTGGTACTGGGCGCACAGGGTTTGGGGGCGGTGCCCGGAGGCCGTTTAGGCACGGTATGCCAGCGTGTCTGCCGACGAACTCAGATAGACACCTTGGTCATAAAAGATTTACAAAAGCCCATCAGCCAAGGGCCAATAGTGGTTGCTGTGGATGGTTCAAGTAAGTCCTATGGAGGCCTACTCAGCGCCTTGTCACTGGCCAAGCAATGGCAGCTTTGCGTGCATGTGGTATCGGCTTATGACCCCTATTATCACTATGTGGCCTTTAATCGAATTGCTAACGTTTTATCCGACGAAGCCGGCAAAGTGTTTCGTTTTAAAGAACAAGAGCAACTGCATGAAGATATCATCGACGCTGGCTTGGCCAAAATTTACCAAGGTCACTTGGACGTTTGCGAAAGCCTAGCTGCGGAGCTAAACACCACCATTAGCACTCAGTTATTGGATGGCAAACCCCACGAAGTGATCAGCAAGGTCGTCAAAGAAATGCAACCTAGCTTGTTGGTTATGGGCAAGCTCGGTATCCATGCTGATGATGATTTAGACATTGGCGGTAATGCTGAAAACCTATTACATGACGTAGACTGCTCTGTATTATTAAGCAACAGAGAGTATACACCGGCAACGGAAATACTAGCTGAAACTACCACCACCTGGAGCAATCAGGCCAATGCTCGCATGCAACGCATTCCTTCTTTTGCTCAAGGCATGGCCCGTACTGCCATTTTGCGGTATGCCCAACAACAAGGGCATACGGTCATTACAGCCAGCATCGTTGATGAGGCTACAGCAGGCCTATGCCCCGCCCATGTTGGCCAATCTCAACAGGATAACGCTAAAGCTGGGGACATGGCCCCCACCTGGAGTCAAGCAGCACAGACTTTGTTGGATAGCATTACCGACAGCAATGTTAAAGAAAACTGTCAGCGCAGGGCTGAGAAGAAGGCGCGCCAAGACCATAGCGCAAGTGTTGAGCTAGTTCACGTACAAGCCTTTGTCGAAGCACCTGCAGAGACGCCAACAGACACTTCTTCCACCATACCTTGGGATAGTGCGGCACTGGCACTGTTAGAACGTGTTCCTGACGGCAGTATCCGTGATATGGCTAGCAATGCTGTACAAACTATTGCGCTAAAAAACCAGGCCACGCAGATCACCTCCGCTTTAGTGAAGGACACCCTAAACACTTTCCAACAAGGTTCTGAGCAAGTCGATGAAACCTTGGCCTGGAGTGATGATGCCCGCGCAGGTATTGCCAAAGCACCCCCAATGGTGCGGGGCATGTTAACTCAAGAAATTGAGGCTTATGCGACACAACAAGGGCAACAAAAAGTGACCGCCGCCACCGTACAAGCAGTCAAACAGCGTTGGCAAGACAGCGGTTACTTTCACCAAGGCGATAACGATGCAAGAAGCGCCGCCATGGCCGCGCCCAAGCTAGAAACACCATCCCTTAAAGCAGTATATTGGCCGGCTGACGCCGCTGCCAGATTGGCAAAAGTACCTGCTGGCTTTATGCGTGAAGCATGCAAGCAGCGGGTAGAAAAAGCAGCTATTGAGGCTGCACGAGATATCGACTTGAATTTTGTCGAGCAGTGTCTTCAACAAGCCAAGCAGGAGTCCATGGGCAGCAGTGCGCGTGCCAAATGCCCCCTGGGCCATTCTGATAACTCATTGCAACAAGGGTAATTAACGATGTTAGCCAGGACTGCCCCCCCTTCCCTAAACCTGCTGGCTATCAATGTCACTAGGCGCTGTAACCTGGCTTGCGCCCACTGCTATCTAGATGCGGATACCTTAAGGCAAAAGGACATCAACGAAATCACAGAAGAGCGCATGTGCAACTTGCTTGATGATGTGGCAACCCACCACCCTTCAGCTATGGTGGTACTCACTGGTGGCGAGCCACTGGTCCGCAAAGACTTAGAAAACGTCATTGCCCATGGTAATCAACTAGGCTTATTCATGTTGCTAGGAAGCAATGGCATGTTACTCACGCCAGCTCGCGTCGGCAGCTTGAAAGCGGCGGGATTGCAAGGTGTTGGTATTAGTCTGGATTCTCTGGATGAAGCTAGTCATGATCAATTTCGCGGCCAAGTGGGTGCTTGGAGAAAAACTGTAAAAGCGATTGAGGAATGCCGTAAGCAGGGCTTGTCTTTCCAAATTCACTTCTCCATCCACCAGGGCAATATGCATGAACTTGAAGATATGATCGACTATGCTGCCATGCTGGAGGCACGGGTTATGAATATCTTCTTCTTGGTATGCACCGGACGAGGGCAAGCCGTGGCTGATCTAACCCCAGAACAGTACGACCGCCAACTGGAAACCATTTTAAAGGCCCAGGAACGTTATCCCGGCATGGTAATTCGCCCACGTTGTGCTCCCCATGCTAAACGTTTGGCATACCAATTGGACCCCCACTCCATCGTTAATCAAATAAGTGGTAATGATGGCGATGGCTGTATCGCTGGTCGCCATTATTGCCGTATCACGTCTCATGGCGGCGTTACAGCTTGTCCGTATATCGAACAAGAGGTCGGCAACATACACACGCAACCACTTTCTGAAATATGGCACCAAGCCGACCAATTTAATCAACTACGTCAGCCACAATTACAGGGTAAGTGTGGTGTATGTGAGTATAGAGAGCTATGTGGTGGCTGCCGCGCTCGGCCGGTGGCGCAAGGATTGGATTTAATGGCTAGTGATAGCCTTTGCGCCCACCAGCCAAGCGAGCAGGATGTAATCCAGCCGATCCAATTAAATGCCCATACCATTACCTGGAGCGCTGCGGCTCAACAACGCTTAAGCCGAGCACCTGCATTTGTTCGAGCCATGATCAAAAAACGGGTTGAAGCTGAAGTGCTACAGCGCGGAGAAAGCCTTGTGCATACCGAACATTTGGCGCAATTAGTTGAACGCAGGTTTGGTAAGTCATCGCCCAAGCCAAAAAACTTGGTCTAGATCAAGAAAGCACCACAAAAAGTGAACAAAATGTGCCATTTATATAAACTGGAGTTATGTTAAATGCCCCAATTAGACGTCTTGGTGATCGGAGCCGGTATATCTGGCTTGGCAACTGCGCGCAAACTTGCAATGCAGGGTCATCGCGTGACTGTATGGGAAGCACAACAACATCTTGGCGGCAAAATTCAATCCCGTCAACAGCAGGGTTACCTTACCGAACAGGCCGCCAGCATGGTGGTTAATTATATACCGGCGGTTCGGGATTTTTTACACCAATGCGGCCTGTCTAAACACATACGTGAGCGGCAGGTATCGACATGCAGCAATCGCTATCTAGTCGGCAAACAGGGTTTACAAAGTGTACCTCTGCGCATTCCCGCCCTATTGAAAGATAGCATGTTTAGTCGCCAACAAAAGTGGCGTTTTCTGACTGAATTATTTGTGCCTCGAGGTCATCCAGAGTCCGAGTCTGTAAGCCAATTTATCGAACGGCGGTTTGGACGGGAATTCCTAGACCTGGCTATGGAACCATTTGTTAGTGGTACTTTAGCCTCTAACCCTGATTACGCTAATGCGGCAGCCACTCTACCGCGCTTGAGCCAATTGGAAAAACGCTTTGGCAGCATCACAGCCGGTGTGTTGATTAGCAAATTGCTAGGGCGCACTAGCGCCATGAACGCCCACACCTTTTCTTTTAAGCAAGGCATGCAGACCCTACCGCAGGTACTAGCCGATCACCCTAACATAACTTGTCATCGTGGCTATCGGGTGAACAGTCTAAACCCTAGCAAGATGCCCAAAACTAATACCATGGGCTGGCAAGTCAACGCTGATACTGATCATGGCGAACGAAGTGTCACCGTGCAACAATTGGTTTTATCGGTGCCGGCTAATGTTGCGGCACAACTGCTGAAACCACTCAACTCATCACTAGCCAAGCTACTATCAGAGATACAATACGCACCTTTAAACGTTGTCCACACCGGCTTTGCCCAACAAGCTATCAAGCAACCTTTGGATGCCAGTGGCTTTTTGGTACCCCGCAATAATCAGGCAAAAATTAATGGCAACCTGTGGTTGAGCAGTGCCTTTGCCAAGCGTGCACCAACCAATAAAGCTTTGCTCAGTTCCTATTTAGGCGGCATGCGCAGGCCTGAGGCTGTGGAGTGGGATGACCAACATAGCATCGATGTGGTCTGTGACGACTTGCAAAAACTAATGGGCATTAATTCCACACCAGAGTTTGTCCACATTGATCGTCACCCCCAAGCTTTGCCTCTCTATTATGGTGACTATCTAGGCCGCTCTAGAGCCATTATTGATATGGTGAGAAACTACTCTGGATTGCACTTACAAGCCAATTACATAGGTGGCATATCGGTACGTGATCGACTCAATCAAAGCCACCAAACTGCGCAAGCAATCCATGCTGAATTACAAGCAAGGACATTTCGGCTACCGACATCTGTCACCACCTCATCTTATGGGGTTAACGTATGATTAAGCCGAGCGACTCAGAACAGCCTACTTCCATCCAACTGCCTAGTGGCAGTAATCAAGCAATGGGGCAATTTAACAGCATCAGGGTTATTCTTCTGGTGTTAGTGCTTTTTATTCTAGTAGCCAGTTGGACCACGTGGTATAGCCGCAGTGTTTCTATCCCTCGTTACTGCGACAATCCCGCCCAAGCTATCGAATATTTGCATCAAGTCATTACCAAAAAAGAACCGGCTGGCAATGACTCGAGACGGCCCTATTTAATCGCTTCCAAAATATTGTATTTGTTACCCCAGCAATCTGGCGAACCCCTATTTACCTACCTGCATCGCGTTAGGGCAAAAATCGAATCACAGTGCAGTACAGGGGTTGCACGATGAACAACTTTAGCAATCAGCCTGACATAAACATGCCAATACGATTGTGGCCGCAAATGAAGCTGGCTGCCACTATATTTATACCTTTGCTGCTGCTTTGGTGGTTTTGTCTTGCATTACACTACGAGTACA
>JAAERS010000107.1 GCA_024230095.1 Gammaproteobacteria bacterium
TCCGCCATGACCCTAGCCGAAGAGTATCAGCGCGACCTGGCCGCCGGTATTAACCCCATTATTCCAGTAAACTATTTCCCCAACGATGATCCTTCAAAAACACCTAGGGCTACCTGGCGCAGTCACGCTTACCTGTTCTTTAGCAACTGGTTGAACTACTGTGTCTACCAGGCCACTCCCTACGATCTGGCCAACATGCAGCCTTCTAAAGACTAGCCATCAGGCATAGGGCACTGACTTTGAGCAACAATGCGGTGCCCCACAGCTGCTCAGCACCTAAATCGGCGTCATTTAGACCAACCACTGCTCTAACCTCGCCTTTGCCGTGCTGATATCACCAATATTTTCAGCCACCCAGACATCATTGTAATAGGTATCAAGGTAGCGTTCGCCTGCGTCACACATAAGCGAGATCACTGAACCTACATGCCCATGCTGTCGCATTTGGTCCGCAACGAGCAGCAAGCCCCATAGATTAGTCCCTGTAGATGGTCCTGCCATATGGCCCGTATGCTCATGCAACCAGCGCATCGCCGCAACACTGCACTCATCAGGCACTTGCAACATATCATCAATGACACCAGGCACAAATGATGCTTCGACACTGGGCCTACCAATACCTTCAATGCGGCTACTCTTACCGGTCCTGTGGCTCATGTCACCATTCATATAAGCCGGGTAAAATGCTGAATTATCCGGATCGACCACCCACAATTGCGTATCGTAGCCTTGGTACCTGATGTAACGACCTATCGTGGCTGAGGTACCACCCGTGCCAGCGGACATTACCACCGCATAGGGAATAGGATGGGGCTCTTCTTGCATTTGGCTAAAGATGCTCTGGGCAATGTTGTTGTTACCTCGCCAATCTGTCGCGCGCTCGGCATATTTAAACTGGTCCATAAAAACCCCAGCCTTGTCATGCGCCAACTGCTTAGCCGCCCCATGCATCTGGGTAGCACAATCAACAAAATGGCATTGGCCACCGTAGCGCTCTATAAGACTGATTTTCTGGGCCGAGGTAGAACGCGGCATTACCGCATAGAAATCAACACCAATTAGACGCGCAAAATAAGCCTCAGAAACCGCTGTACTGCCAGATGATGCCTCGATAACCGGCGTATCTTCAGTAATCTGGCCATTGCATAAGGCATACAGAAATAGGGAGCGCGCCAAACGATGCTTGAGGCTACCCGTAGGATGGCGACTTTCATCTTTTAAATAAAAATCAATGCCAGCATAGCTGGGGATATCCAGTTTCAGTAAATGTGTATCAGCAGACCTTTGAAAATCTGCTTGAATAAGTTTTACTGCCTTTTTGTTCCACGCTCTCATCCTGAGTCCTTTGTTCAATGAACGAGTAGAATAGGCTCCATCCCTTTTAAGGGCTAAGTCTTATTCTCTTGTACTTCACGCAAGGTTATGTACAAACCACTTAAAGCAATAATCAACAAACCCGTCCATACCAATAGATCAGGCCAAAAGTCGAATAACACATAGCTTAGCAGCGTCGCGGCGACAATTTCAAAATAATTAAACGGGCTAAGCTGCGAAGCCGAGGCATATTCACAAGCCTTGATGATTAAAAAATGCCCTGAGGCAGCAAAAAAACCCATGGCCGCCATCATAAACCAGCCTTGCATGGTTGGTAGGGTCCAGCTCGGTATCATCATCGGCGTTAGCACCAATAAGCCACCTGCCGCCGTGTGTAACAAGGTGGCTAGAGATGACTCACCACCTCTGCTAAGTTTGCGAGTAGCCATCAAATAGAAAGCATAACCAAATCCAGCTACCAGGGCCCACAGCAAGCTGGGCTTAAATGCCGCCGAGGTGGGCTGCAATACCACTAGCACACCGATAAAGCCGATGATTACCGCAAACAAACGGCGCCAATCAAAGCTCTCACCAAGCCACATGGGCGCGATCATAGCCACCACCAATGGCGACACAAACAACAATGCTAAGGCGGTGGGTATTGGATTGTCAGCAATTGACATAAAAAATGTTAAGGTAGTAAAGGTGAGCATCATGCTACGCATAAATTGCTGGCCTGGATTTTTAGGTAATTTCCACCATTTTCTCCCCAGTACCGATAGCAACAGAATCAGCCACAGGGTATGAAACAAAAATCTTGCCCAAGTAACCTGTAAGACACTGTATTCGGCACTGAGCAGCTTGGCAAAAATGTCCAAAATAGGCACTAGCACCATCGCTACCAACATCAATAATATACCCAACAATGGGCGTGATTGACGCATTATCGACCCCTACAAGAAAACACTAATCAGCCTCTAACTCTTTCGTGCGAAGCAGCTCGATCGTGCAATGTACCTGAAGCGCTATCCAGTAGCCAGAAAAAATTACCTCAAGTTATCAGCCAGCGACGGAATCATGATTCTAGCTTGGCGTGTCATTGCACACGCCAGCGTCTCATAAAACATGACTAAGCGCTCAACTAGCGCTTTTGATAAGCACTTTTCTAGCCAACGCAATTCAGTTACTATCCACTTACTAAACAACCATTACAGGTAAATCAAATGCCCATTGTTACTGTCGAAATGTTTGAAGGCCGCAGTATTGAACAAAAACGAGAGATAGCGAAAACCCTGACTGAGGGTTTTTGCCAAACGGCAGGCGGCAACCCCGAAGCGGTAAATATTCTTTTCAAAGATGTTGCCAAACATGATTTCGCCATTGGTGGCCAACTATGTAGCGAAAAATACCCGGACTAAATTGCGGCTCGGACTTATATTTTAGTGTGCCTGCCTAGCACACGTTTCACCACCCTTGGGCCAACCATAAGCACCACGCCAGCTAGCACCACTAAACAAATGCCAAATAGGGCCTGTATGCTTAACGACTCCTGCCATAGTAGATAGCCCATAATGGCGGCGAAAACCACCGACGCATAAGTAAAAGGCCCCAATTGTCCAGCCGGAGCATAACCATATCCTTTGCTCAATAGCAGCTGCGCCAAGGTGGCTGTACCGGCCATCAGTAACATCCAAGCCACAATTAATAAACTGGGTGTTTGCCACACTAACAAAGCTGGCACGGCCGATATCAAGGTAGCAAATAAGGCAAAATAAAAGACAATCACAACACTGGATTCAGTGGCCCGCATGCGGCGTATCACTACTTTGGCCGTGCCGCCCAATGCCGCACCAAATAGGGCTAACAGCGCAATCCAAGGCACTTCATCTTGAGGATCTAAGATTAACCAAATGCCTACAAAGCCAATACCAATGGACAAAACGGTCATAGGAGTGATCTGCTCACGCAGCCAAAACCAGGCCACTAAGGGGATAAAAAAAGGCGCCGTTTGTTTAATTAAAGCCGCCTGCGCCAAGGGCAGATGTCCCCACGAAATGAACAAGCAATACATGCCACACATGCCAACCGCGGCCCGCGCAAAATGCAATCCTACATGATGTGTATGAACAGCCCTTAAACCACCACGCAGTACCCAAGGCAATAATATACACAAGGCCAGCAAGTTACGCGCCAGTACTAACATTTCTGTTTCGATGCCCAGACTGACCAAATGACGAATAATCATGCCAGTGGTCACCAAGGCCAGCTCTGAAAGAATAATCAAGATAGCCCCTTTGTACAATGGGGGCATCGTGCGGATGGCATTCATCTTAAAACTCGATTGTGGAACCAGAAAAAACCTAATGAAGGCTGTGGAGATATACAAACTGCGGGCTGGCCCATATTTTTGATAACTACCTAATGATCAGTGGCGTCGACTATCTATCGGTAAATGCACTATAACATATTGCCCTATAAGTGGCGTATAATAAGTCCACGATACCACTATGATCACCACCCTGACATGACACAATTGATGCAAGCACTTAGCTACTGCATGGCCTTCATGCTACTGGCTCAACCCGTACAAGCTGATCAGCATGTTAATGTGCTGCTATACCATCACGTTAGTGCTAACACACCACGCTCCACGTCTTTATCACCGCAAGAATTTGCTTCCCACATGGCCTACCTGCATGACCATGGTTACCAAGTAGTTGATCTTGGACAAGCTATTAGTAGCATACAAGCCGGGGACGAACTACCCACCAAGAGTGTGGCCATTACCTTTGATGACGCTTGGCGCAACATCTACACCAATGCCTTGCCCATTATGGAGCAATATGACTACCCTTTTACGGTCTTTGTTAATACTGACCCCATTGACCAAAATAACCGTATAGCTATGACATGGGATATGCTGCGTGACATGAAACAACGAGGCGGCACACTAGCCAACCACACCAAAGACCATGATTACCTAGTAAGAAAACCAACCTATAATCAACAATGGCTGCAAGACACCCTAGCCAATATAGCCTTCGCGCAACAGCGTTTGGAGCAAGAAACCGGCCCCACAAATAAGTGGCTCGCCTACCCTTATGGCGAATACAACTTAGCCCTCAAACAAGCTCTAAAAGAGCGTGGTTATCTAGCCTTTGGGCAACAATCTGGGGGTATTGCCGCGTTTTCTGACTGGCAAGCCCTACCGCGTTTTCCCGCAGCGGGGCCCTACAGCAACCTGAAAACCCTAAAGCTGAAACTCGCCTCCCAACCTATGCCGGTTGATTATCATGGGTTTCCAGAACCGGTAATTCGTTTAGATGAAGCCAATGCCAACCCACCAACACTGTCTATTTCTATGCTTAGGCAAGAAAGAAAAGGCGTGCGTGATCAGGTACGCTGCTTTATTCTAGGTGCTGTAGAAACACCCATATGGCAAGACAAACAACACTGGCAGGTTAGCGCCAGTGCGGCCTTGCCTGCTGGTCGCAGTCGTTATAATTGCACATCGCCCATTTGGGGACAAAGTAATTACTACTGGTTATCACAGCAGTGGTTGGTGTACCAAGAATAGCCACAAGGATTCCTCCCAGGAACCGAGAGATTCATGTTATGAGTGAAAGCAAACGAACTTTTAATATGGGGTTTTTATTAATTCCAGAGTTTGCACTACTGTCCTTTGCAGCCACCATCGACCCATTACGGATGGCCAATCGTATGGCTAAACAAGACCTCTACCACTGGGACTTATATACCTTAGATGACCAGGGTGTAGTGCCGAGCAATGGCATAGAGCTGCAACCTACTCGCCGGCGCAATGATACCGAGCACCTGGACGGGCTCATAGTGGTTGCTAGTAAAGATGCCAATCTTTACCACACCAAAGAAATCGCCCGCTGGCTAACCCGCATAAAACAGCGACGCATCTTGTTGGGGGCCACCTCTGGCGGCACGATTATACTGGCCATGTCAGGGCTTCTGGGCGATGAGACATGGACTACTCACTGGGAATTTATAGATGGGTTTAAAGAAAAATACCCCAAACTCAATATAACCAGCGACATCTACGAGTTTGATGGCCAGAGAATGAGCTGTTCTGGTGGTACAGCGGCTCTGGATATGATGCTGCAACTGATCACCTTCCAGCATGGCACTGAA
>JAAERS010000108.1 GCA_024230095.1 Gammaproteobacteria bacterium
AATCGTTGCTTTTGATAAGTTTGCTGCTGACTTTTTCGTCAGAGATAAGGCAACCGATCATTTAAGGTCAACTGCCGGTCACTTTGGCGCCATCTTGCAGCAATTTGAACAATAAAACGGGTAGGTTGTTAGGAATATTTAGGAATTTTTCTGACAAGCAGCGATAGAGAAATGAGCTCCAGTGCGCCTTGTTGTGGCTTCCTATTTAGCCATCCAAGAGATTTCACACCTTTAACATCACCACACCTAGCATGCCACCTAAGACATCGGCTAAAACACTAAGCATAGGGGGCATGGCTGGTTGGCATTTTCAAATAGGAGAGGTAAAGCTCATAACTTCATGAAATTTTGGTGTGCGAGCAACAAAATATCAAAGTGAATTAAGTAGAACCAAGGCCTGCTGCTCATCCAACACCGGCACCCCCAGATCATTGGCTTTGGTGAGCTTGCTACCGGCTTTCTCCCCGGCGATAAGGTAATCGGTTTTTTTAGACACACTGCCGGCCACCTTGGCGCCATATTGCTGCAATTTGGCTTTCACCTCGTCTCGGCCCATGGTAGTGAGGGTACCTGTCACCACATAGGTTTTGCCCGCTAGAGGCAAGGTTTCTTGCTGGGCTTGTGCCAAAGGCTCACTTTCTGGCCACGTAATGCCAGCTTGTATAAGGGCACAGATCACGCCTTGATTATGGGCATCGGCAAAAAAATGGGCTATTCGGCCTGCCACGATGGGGCCGACATCAGCAACTTGTTGCAGCTCTTCTTCGCTGGCGGCCATGATATTGTCTAGGGTGCCGTAATGCAGGGACAAACTCCTTGCTGTCGCTTCGCCCACTTCACGAATACCCAAGCCAAACAGGAAACGTGGCAAGGTGGTTGTGGTGCTATCGCCGAGCGCATTAATCAGGTTGGTGGCACTCTTGTCACCCATGCGCTCCATATTGGCTAAAGTCGGATGGGTCAGATCATACAGATCAGCCACATGTTGGATATAGCCCTCTTCTACCAGTGCTTCCACCAGCTTGTCACCCAAGCCATCGATATCCATGGCTTTGCGGCTAACAAAGTGCTTTATGGCTTGTTTCACTTGCGCACCGCAACTTAGGCCATTGGGGCAACGCAAAGCCGCTTCGCCCTGCTCTCTCTCCAATTCGCCTTCACACACGGGACACTGCATTGGGGCCACAAACGCTTGGGCGCCTTCTATTCGCTTTGCCAACACAGCTTGTACCACTTTCGGGATCACATCCCCGGCCCGGCGAACAATCACTGTATCCCCTTCATGCAGGTCCAGGCGGGAAATCTCATCCATATTGTGCAAGGTGGCATTACTCACGGTCACACCTCCCACAAAAACGGGCTCTAAACGTGCTACGGGGGTCACCGCCCCCGTGCGCCCTACCTGATATTCAACCTTCAGTAAGCGGGTCATTTCTTCTTGCGCTGGAAACTTGTGGGCGACGGCCCAACGTGGTGCACGGGCGACAAACCCAA
>JAAERS010000109.1 GCA_024230095.1 Gammaproteobacteria bacterium
GCTGATGTTTACGGCACAGATAAAACACAGAAGATTGCCGAAGGTGTTATGAGGGCATCATTGTTAGCGCCTTGGACTGACGCAGGGCGTAAAGGTTTTGGCATGGAATTTAGCTCAATGCTTGCCGATAACTTTAATCTTAAACTTTCAGAGCTAGACCCTAATGTTAAAAAAGCTTTTAAAACCTACGGCATAGATGAAGCCGACTGGGATTTATTCAGAGCACAAAAACCCCTTGACCATAAAGGCGCTAAATTTGCCGATATGACACAAGAAGGGGGTAAAAAGTTTCATCAAATGGTATTATCAGAAACAGATTTTGCAGTCCCAACACCTGACGCACGAGTAAGGGCTTTTACAACTGGCGGGTTAGGTAGAGCAAGTGTAGCGGGGCAAGCATGGCGTAGCGCTATGATGTTAAAATCATTCCCTATTACCATAATGACAACGCACTTTTACCGAGCAGCAATGCAAGCTACAATGGGCCAGAAAGCGGCATACATTGGGTTACTTGCGGCAAGTACCACAATACTGGGCGGTGTTGCTTTACAAGCAAAAGATATTGCGGCAGGTCGCGAGCCAAGGCC
>JAAERS010000110.1 GCA_024230095.1 Gammaproteobacteria bacterium
CAACGGCCACGGCTTCATGGAAAATTGCGCCAGCATTGGCGTTTGGCAATGCTGTTATCTGGAAGCCAGCCAATCTAACACCGGCTAGCGCTGTTGCACTAACTGAAATCATTGCCAAACAGAACATTCCAGCCGGGTTGTTTAATTTGGTTATGGGTTCTGGAGCCGAAGTAGGCGAACAGTTGATCAACAGCACTGACATCGATGCTATCAGCTTCACCGGATCTTTGCCGGTTGGTCGTCGTATTGCGCAAGCTGCAGCAGCTAATTTAGTTAAGTTTCAATTAGAAATGGGCAGTAAGAATGCTTTAGTTGTGTTGGACGATGCTGATTTGGACTTGGCAGCTGATTGTGCCGTCGGTGGTGCTTTCGGCAGTACTGGCCAAAAGTGCACAGCGTCTACTCGCTTGATAGTAACGGCTGGCGTCCATGATGAATTCGTCGCCAAGGTGCAAGAGCGAATGGCCAAGCTAAAAGTGGGTGCTGCTCTGCAGGAAGGTACCACCATTGGTCCTGTGGTGGATGGCAAGCAATTGGCGCAAAACCGAGAATACTTCGAGTTGGCCAAACAAGAAGGCGGGCAATTGGTGTGTGGCGGTGATATTGATGATAGCGTCGGATATTTTATGACGCCAGCCCTATTTATTAATACCACCAATGACATGCGTATAAACCGCGAAGAAACCTTCGC
>JAAERS010000111.1 GCA_024230095.1 Gammaproteobacteria bacterium
ATATTGCCTAGCCTGTTTTTGCATTGGCTTAAACGTGGCTTTTGTACAGCAATACCGATTTGCCGCGGCAGAAAGTGTACTACCAGAATATGCACCCACAGCTATTTCTTACATACTATTAGCCGGTATAGCTGGTGCCTTTCTTGGGCCCAATGTCGCCAACCTAACTAAGAATCTGTTACCAAGTGCACCTTTTGTCGGTTCTTATATTGCCTTAGCTGTAATGGTATTGATGCCTGCATTGATTCTGTCTTGGTTAACCAATACAGATCAAAAACAAGCTAGTGACGCTGATGACGGGCGCTCCATTAAAGAGTTAGCCAAACAACCCAACTTTATTCTAGCTATCATGGCGGCTGGTATTGGATATGGCATTATGAGCTTTGTCATGACAGCGACACCTATTAGTATGCATGTCATGGACGGTCACAGCTTGTATCACACAGGCGTAGTCATCCAGTGGCATATTGTCGGCATGTTTTTGCCATCTCTTTTCACAGGCAAACTGATCCGACGTTATGGCCATCAAAGTATCATGCTATTAGGCATATTGGCATTGCTGGGTTGTGTCATTGAGAGCCAATTTGACCAGTCTGTGACGGGTTATTGGGTTAGCCTTGTGTTGCTGGGTATTGGTTGGAACTTTTTATTTATTACGGGCACGGCACTACTTATCAATTGTTACCGAAACTCCGAAAAATACCGTGCTCAAGCAGCTAATGATTTTATGGTATTTGGATTCCAAGCCTTAGCATCTTTGTCCGCTGGTTGGTTATTAAATGTGAGTAGTTGGAAAATCATTAATATCATGTCAATCCCGTTATTGTTTATACTGCTGTTAACCATCCTATGGGCTCGCCGCCAAAATGGTCACAGCTAATCAATAATCAGACCGTCGTCCTATAGCAATTAATTAGTGGGCCAACACGGCTTGTGCCCAATGAATATCATCAACGAATACCGCGTCAACTCCCAATGTTCGCATGCGTAGTAGGTCAAGCTCTCGGGTAACTGTATAAACACGAACATCCAGGCCCCTTGCATGAGCATCTTCTACTAACTCAAGGTTTGTTGTTTCGACATGACAATGAATAGCTTGAGCAATCAAAGGTTCGGCACAGGCCGCATAGTCTAAGGGGCAAGCACCAATTAATGGCGCCACTGGGTGGCTTGGTAACTCACAGCGGACCGCCTTTAAAATATGATGATCAAAAGCCGAAAGACAAAGTTGCTCAGCCTCAAATCCATATAAAGCCATCGCATGCTTTATATCATTCATCACAGGCTTAATAGCTGAACAGCATTTTAGTTCTATATTGACCTGAAACTTTCCAGCGACCATAGCCAACACATCCAGCAATACCGGCGGTGGCTTACCATCACCAGCATCCAGTTGCTGCCACTGAGAAAAACTTAAGTTGTAAACTGAGCCACTACCATTAGTGGTGCGTTGCAAGTCCTCATCATGGATCACCATGGCCTTGCCTGCAACACCGCGGACGTCCAACTCTATTCCGTCCGCTTGTGCCTCCAAGGCC
>JAAERS010000112.1 GCA_024230095.1 Gammaproteobacteria bacterium
ACTTGGCCGTCATGGAGGTCGATACAGGGGCGGAACTGAGTCAATGGGTTTTACCTTACGCGCGAGTTAGGTTGGTGTTGATGAAAAAAGGCGAACCGGTAACGCTCGCCTTTCCTCTGTATGGTGGATCCTAAAGGGAGCAAATCACCACAAGGTAACTATTTGAAATTATTGCAAAATAGTTCACGATTTTTCTATGCTACCGAGAGGGATATATGTTACCAGTTTGTTGGCATCCTTGCTATCTGTATGATGCCTGGCGGCCTTGTGGGCCGTCATCAAAACCGGTCGACCCGAAAGGGGCTGATATCGATGGTAGGGGGCCTTTCGCTGATGAGATCCGCAATGATTTTGCCTGTAATTCCAGATAGGGTCATGCCAATGTGACCATGGCCAAATGCATAAAGAACATCTTTGTCTTTGGCTGAGGGCCCGATGACGGGCATTGAGTCTGGCATGGAAGGCCGAAAGCCCGTCCACTGAGAATCATAGTCCCCCAACTGCGGCAATAGGCGTTTTACTGTATCGGCGATAAGTTTTACTCTTCTAGGGTTAGATGGGTTATCAACTCCACCGAACTCAACGGTCCCTGCCGCCCGCAACGCCGTATCCATGGGTGTCATATAAAAACCGGTGTCAGCCCAGCCAACCGGTCGCTTAAGTAGTGCCTGCGCACCGTTATACATAACGTGATAGCCCTGTTCTGTATCAAGAGGTACCTTGTCCCCGATTTGTGAGGCGAATTTTCTAGACCAGGCACCAGCCGCCACAATGACCTTACTGCCACGAACATGGCCGTTATCTGTCATGATACTAAGTTCATCCGCACTTGTTCGTTTGATGCCAAGCGCCTTGCTCGTTAGAATTCGCCCTCCATTTTCGCTCACCACATGGCCCATATTTTTCAGCAATTGCAGGGGGTTGCGAACGTGGTAGCCATCATTGAAGAGCAGGCCCCGATGATAAAGTGGATTAAGATTTGGTTCTAAATCAGAAATGTCGCTGTGACTGAGCTCCTGAACCGGAATGCCGTTGCGTCGTCTTAATTCAATATCGGCCCGTGCGTTGGTAAAGCTTTGTTGGCTGCTATAGAGGTACATGGTGCCATTAATTTCTAGAAGTTCATGGGCATTGGATGCTTTAAAAAGAGGTTCGAAAGCGTTATTCACCTCGCATAATAGTCCGCCCAGATTGCGGGCAATATGCTCCACATTTCTAGGTGTACTAGCGAGTAAAAAGCGGTATAACCAGGGTAGTAGTCGGGGTAGATATGACCAACGAAAAGACAAGGCGCTGCGTGAATTGAGAAGCAGGTTGGGGATCTGTTTGATAACCGCAGGTGTTCCTACAGGTATATTGGCATAGGTCGCGATGGTACACGCATTGCCAAAGTAGGCACCCTCATTAAAGGGGTCTTGGTCAATCAAAGTTACCTTGTGCCCGTGTCGCTGCAGCCAAAGTGCGGTAGCCACACCAACAAACCCAGCGCCAATAATCACGACATCGTGTAAGCCTGGTTTTGCTCCGGTTTTACTAGGAACCATTATCAACCCCCATTAATCTTGCTATTAACTTTATCATTAACAGATCACAAACATTAGTAAGAACGGTGTATCTTAACCGAAAAGGCTTAGCCATTACTGCCTAAGTTTTTCTAGTCAGTTGCGAGGGCACCGGAGATTAATTTTGTACACCTAGTGCAAGAATCGGATAGGAAGTTGAGTACAAGATCGTTATAGTGAGTGCAGAATTATTCAGGGCAAGGTTATGAAAGACAGGCTTGTATATATAGCTCGACATATAGAACAGCACGCTCAGGACACCTTGAGTCTGGCTTCTTTGGGAGCATTGGTAGGCTGGTCTGCTAGTTATTTGCAGCGCCAATTCAAGGCCCGATTTGGCGTATCTCCCAAGGAGTATCAAAATTTTTTGCGCACACAGCACCTGAAACAACATTTAAAACAATCACCTGAACAGAACACGCTTGATGCCATATATGCCTTTGGATATGGCTCTCCTAGTCGAATTGATGGGACCTCAATGCGACATTTGGGCATGACGCCCGCTCGTTATGGAAAACAGGGACAGGGTGAGGATATATCCTATGCTTTTGCGCATACGCCCTTTGGTTTGTTGGCCATGGCAGCAACTGATAGGGGCGTATGTTTCGTGGAATTTGGGGATAGTGAGGCCTTACTAGTTGACCGCTTAAAAAAGGACTTTAGCCAAGCTTGTATTACCCAAAGTAGTCAACAAACTAGTCCCCAATTGCAAACTTGGTTGAGTGCTTTGGGTGATTATATGCAGTCCCATGGCCCTCAGCCAAATTTACCCTTAGATATGCGTGGTACAGCTTTTCAAGTTCAGGTCTGGCAATTTCTGCTGCAACTTGCGTCTCAACAAACCGTTAGTTATGGGGATGTAGCTAAGGCAATTGGCAAGCCGAAATCGACGCGTGCGGTGGCCAATGCCTGTGGGCAAAATAATATCGCTGTATTAGTGCCTTGCCACAAGGTACTGCGCAGTGATGGTAGCTTGGGTGGCTACCGCTGGGGTACCGAACGCAAGCGGGCTTTATTAAAGTGGGAGCAACAGTTGTGAGTAGCGAACAGTTGGGTAAGCTACTACTTTTATCTCTTGTCTGGGGCGGGTCTTTCCTGTTTTCAGGCATGGCCGTGGTGTACGTGCACCCATTGTGGTTGGTGACTATCCGTGTCACTTTGGCGGCTGTGGTAATGCTTCTGGTATTGCGTTATCTGCGCATACCATTGCCCCAAAATCTGCCTGAATGGTTGGCCTACTTGGGCATGGGGGTGCTTAATAATGTGATTCCATTCACGGCCATTTTTTATGCTCAAACATTTATCTCCGTGAGCCTAGCATCCATTATCAATGCCATGACTCCCGTGTTCACATTTCTGGTATTGGCCGCGTTCCAAGTGGAGACTTTATCAGTGAACCGTGTATGCGGCGCCCTAGTAGGCATAGGCGGCACAGTTATGTTGTTTGCAGAGCAAGTATCCCTAGCCGAAACAGCCAGTGTGGGGCTGTTACTTGGTTTGCTTGGTGCATTGGGGTATGCCTTTGCTAGTTTATGGGGCAAGTTATTCTTGCAAGGGCAGCCTCCTGTTAAGGCGGCAACCAGTCAATTGTTAAGCTCTGCTGTGGTGATGTTAGTGTTGGTGACCCTATTGCAGGTGCCCTTACCACCAAGCATGCCACCAATGACTATTATCGCCGCGATACTGGCATTGGCTTTGTTATCTACCGCCTTTGCTTATGTACTGTTCTTTGACATTTTTGCTAAATCAGGCCCCAGCAATGCCATGCTGGTAACGTTGCTGGTGCCTATTTCGGCCAGTTTGTTGGGCTGGTTGGTAATGGATGACCAACTGAGCCTAATGCAGATTTGTGGAGCGCTGATTATTGGTCTGGGACTGGTCATCATAGATGGGCGACTGCTTAAAAAACTCACGCAACCAAATAGTGGTGAGTCTCAGCAATCGTGAGTTGTCACTACCCTGGCTGTCGTATAAATGGATTATAAACGTTGGATTAACACGGCCCACATGGCGCAGCAGTTTCGCCTTTGATGCCTTTTTCTGATTTATTTAAGTACTCACAATTCGATCAATAATTGTGCTCAAATCACAGCCTTTGGGTAGGGTTCCAAAGACCCCGCTATAATTAGAGCCAAGGCGTGAGCTACAAAATGCTTCTGCTATTGGGGTCGGAGCGTGCTGGATAAGTAATGCTCCTTGCCATGCCATGGCTATCTGTTCTGTCAACCTTCTAGCACGATATTCAAGGTCATTAGGATCAGCAAGGGAGGCTTTTAGATCATCAATCGTGCGGTCCAGATTTAGGTGCCCACCTCGGGCCAATTCCAGCTCCCCAAGCAAGGCAGGTACGGTGTTTGGGTTTCGTTGCATGGCCCGCAGTACATCCAGACACATCACATTACCAGACCCTTCCCAGATACTATTAACTGGGGCTTCACGGTACAGCCTTGGTAAAATAGATTCCTCTACGTAGCCCGGTCCACCATGGCATTCCATGGCTTCAAACAGGTGTGTAGGTGCTCGTTTACAGTTCCAAAATTTGCCGATTGCGGTGCCAACGCGCGCTAGCGCGGCCGCCTCTGCACAATGTACAGCTTCATCCATGGCGCGGGCAATGCGCATGGCCAATACCATAGCGGCTTCGGATTCTAGTGCTAGGTCGGCCAACACATTGCGCATCATGGGCTGCTCGATCAGCAGTTTGCCAAAGGCGCTGCGGTGGCGAGTATGATGCAGTGCTTGTACTAGGCCCTGACGCATGAGTGCTGCCGAACCGACACAGCAATAAATGCGGTTACCTTGTACCATGTCAATAATGGTGCGTACCCCACGGCCTTCTTCTCCCACCATGATGCCCCAAGTGTCCTGCAATTCCATTTCAGTGGAGGCGTTTGAGTGGTTACCTAATTTGTCTTTGATGCGTTGGATATACAGGTTGTTGCGGACGCCGTCCGAAGTCCAACGTGGCACCAGAAAGCAGGATAGCCCTAATTCGGTATAGGCTAGAGTCAAAAAGGCATCACTCATGGGCGCCGAACAGAAGTATTTGTGACCTGTAAGTCTGTATTCAGCGCCTGTACCGGTGTTAATGGCAACAGGGTTAGCCTTGGTTGAATTAGATCTTACATCCGATCCGCCCTGCTTTTCGGTCATAAACATGCCCATTGTGGCACCGGCTTTTTCGGTCACCGGCATATCTCTCGCGTCATACTGTCTGGATAGCAAGCGAGGAATCCACTCATTGGCGATAGCCGGGGTGGTGTTTAGAGCAGGGATGGCAGAATAGGTCATGGCCATAGGGCACATAACGCCACCCTCCACCTGATTGAACATATAACTTAGGGCCATATGCCCCACATGAGCCCCGACTCCAGCGTGATTCCAGGCAAAGCTGGCTACTTGGTTTTCAATGGCTAACTGCATCAGGTCATGATAGGCCGGGTGGTAAATGACTTGGTTAATACGCATGCCATAGCGGTCATAAGCTTTGATTTCTGGGCTGTAGCGATTGGCCTGATCAGCTTTTTCAAACATGTCACTGGTGCCAACCTTGCGTCCCAATGCGGCTAGGGTCTTCTGTGCCCAGCCTGCTCCTTCACGAGCTATTGCCGTCTGGAGTACTGGGTCGCCGCGCCATAAATCCTGGTCACCTAGGTAAGGCGGCATATTGGTCACCCTGTGGGTGGGTAGTGTATCGAGGGGTTTACTTGGCAACATAATCTGATCTCCAAATAATCATCCATAGGCTAATTATGGGAATTAAATACATTTAATACAATAACAGACCCAGCTACGCAGTAGCCATTTTCGCTTATGCGGTGCTGATGTGTGGTCAGCCCATTCATTAATGTTATCAAGGCCCCTGTGCGGCTTGTTTTTTGCCATTAATGGCTTAAAAAATACACGATTGGTTATAAAACATACAGTCTCATGCTAAGTAGTTGGTGTTATTGTTGATGAAGGTCATCTCGAAGCACTCGGTAATACCTAGGCCAAATTCAATCTTGAATTTGCTGTAGGCATTGAGGCTCACCGTGGCTATACAGATCAGTCAAATTCGAGTTAAGTCACATTTTGATGGCTAAATCATTGGGTGTATCGACAACAATGCTATACCAAATATTCGGCCTACTTACTTGAATAAGTAAGCCGATCTTATTTTTGTTGTTTTTGACGTTTTACGTATAATGACTTCGACGTTGTGAATAAATATAACAGCCTATAACGTCATTATTAACGTAGGAGATTGCATATGAGTTTATCTTTGATATTTAGACTACAGGCTATATTCGCCGCAATTTGGGCGCTTCAGTTGGTTTTGGTGCCGACAATGGTGTTTACCCAATACCAATGGACTCCATCTGCAGAACTAGTAGCCCTAGCCCAAGCTACTGGGGCGGCAATGGCTGCCATTGCCCTTTTGGCATATGGCATTCCTAAATGGGTAAGCGAAGATCAGTTGAAGGAGGCCGCAAAGTCATTTGCTGTCATCGCTGTATTATTTATTATTGTGCAACTATACCAAATACTTATTTCAGGTATGGCACCAGGTGGCGCTATGGATTGGGTAAGTACAATAGTAACGATTCTCTTTGCTATTGGCTTTTTCATGAAGTCGAAATAGTAACAAATGCAGTCATGCTTTTTAGCGAAAAAAGGGGGGCACTATGAGCCTCCCTTTTAGGGAAAACCAGTAGGCAATATCTTATATTACACTAGCGCGCGTGGGCACCCTATTATGTTTTAGCGTTTATCGCTGGCAGTGATAG
>JAAERS010000113.1 GCA_024230095.1 Gammaproteobacteria bacterium
TACCGAACTCAGAAGTGAAACGTCTTAGCGCCGATGGTAGTGTGGGGTTTCCCCATGTGAGAGTAGGTCATTGCCAAGCACCTAATAACGAAGCCTCACCCATTTGGGTGGGGCTTTTTTATGGCTGGCATTTAGGCGATGGATAGCGAACACCCGCGGCCCAGTTGTTAATCGACAGTAACCTCAATTTGGCCTTGCTTCAGGCGCAATGTGAGTGCTTGCCCACTAGAGACCTGCTCTGATTGAGTAATTACTTTACCTTCTTTATCTTGAGTAATGCTATAACCCCTGCTTAAGGTCTGCAAAGGACTAAGTTGATTTAACATGCCGGCAAGGTGACCCAGTTTGTCGATTTTTTGCTTATGTATGACGCTCATGTTCTGTGCAGCGCGTTCGCTTAAATTATTCAGTTTTTGTCTTTGTAGGGCGATGCTGGTATGGGGAGATAGGGATTGTAAACGGTTGCTCAAACGATCTAGGCTGTGCCCATTTATGCTCATTCTGTTATGTAAGCTTTGCTCTAATTTAAAGACAAGCTTGTCCAGTCGTTGGTTATAGTCTTGTAGTTGCAAATCGGGTTGGCGCAATTGCGTACCCAGTTGTTTGACCTGTAGCCTATCTTGCTGCAAGCGGGAGCTAATGGCTCTGACAAGCCGTTGCTGTGTTTGCTCAACCCTTTGTTTGAGGTTGCTTTGATCTAGGCTAATGGTTTCTGCCGCCGCTGAAGGCGTAGGCGCGCGTAAGTCAGCTACAAAATCACTGATGGTGAAATCTGTCTCATGGCCTACAGCGCTAATGATGGGGATGGCGCTATTGGCTATATAGCGTGCCAGAGTTTCATCATTAAAGCTCCACAGGTCTTCTAAGGATCCACCGCCACGGCTCACAACAAGCACGTCGTGCATGCCTAGCATATTGCATAATTCTATGGCTCTACAGGCTGTATTAGCGGCTTCTGGGCCTTGTACTGGAACGGGTATGACATCGATCTGTAAGCTCGGCATGCGCTTGCCTGCAACACTAATGAAATCATGCACGGCTGCGCCATCTGCTGAGGTAATGATCGCTACCCGATGGCAGTGTTCTGGTATCGGGCGTTTACGCTCTGGTGCAAACAACCCCTCATCCTGTAATTGTTGCTTGAGTTTCTGAAAAGCGGCTTGCAGTTGACCTGAGCCGGCTGGCGATAGGCTTTCACCAATGAGTTGGTAGTCGCCTCGGCCCGGGTAGATCGATACCTTAGCTTGTAAATGTACTAGGTCACCCTCTTGTGGCTGAAATTCACAATAGAGATTGCGATTGCGAAACATGGCGCAGCGAATCTGGCTTTCTAGGTCTTTTAGCGTAAAGTACCAATGTCCAGACCGGGCCTTGGTGAAACCGGATATCTCCCCGCATACGGTGACTAGGCCAAACTGCCTTTCTAACATAGTGCGGGCAGCGTGATTTAGTTCGCTAACCTGCCAAATGTGTTTTTCTTTGGGTGTCTTATGCATGAAGTGTTCGCTGGTTAAGGCAATATTATGAGGCTTTATAATAGCTTATTGGCCGACGCCTGAACATGGTGAGTTGGGTATATAAATTATGACAAATTGGTCAGTATTTGGTGCCCTTTCCAGGTTTCTGTATCGGCCAATAAATAGGTTAAGAATAGCAAATATAGTTGTAAAGTTGTGGCTTAAAAAGCCTCCTATGGTGTATAATGCAGCGCTTCTTTTAATTAGGTTCTGGACGGTCTCCCATGCTACGTGTCTCCGAAGAAGCACTCACCTTTGATGATGTTCTCCTAGTGCCCGGATATTCCGAGGTGCTCCCTAAAGACGTCCAACTCAAGACATTTATTGCTCGTGATTTGCCGCTAAATATACCTTTGGTTTCTGCCGCTATGGACACGGTTACCGAAGCGCGCCTGGCCATTGCTATGGCGCAAGAAGGCGGTATTGGTATTGTGCATAAAAACCTCACTATCGAACAACAGGCCATTGAAGTAGAAAAGGTCAAGAAGCACGAAAGTGGGGTAGTTCAAAATCCCGTTACCTGTGGTTCTGATATGTCCATAGGGGAGCTGCAACAACTAGCGGCCCGTACCGGTTTTTCTGGCTTCCCAGTCATTGATGATGGCGAGCTGGTAGGCATTGTAACCAGCCGTGATATGCGGTTTGAGAATTACACAGAAGCCACCGTAGCTACTATCATGACACCTAAGGAACAGTTGGTTACCGTTTTGCCCAGCGTTGGCCAAGATAAGGTGCGTAATCTACTGCGTAAGCATCGTATTGAGCGTGTGCTAGTGGTCGATGAGGCAGGCAAGTTGCAGGGTATGATGACCGTCAAAGATATGTATTACGCCAAGGCTTACCCTAATGCTGCCAAAGATGACAAAGGTAGCTTGTTGGTTGGTGCAGCTGTTGGTACAGGTGCTGATACACCAGCGCGCGTAAAGGCGTTAGTTGATGTGGGTGTGGATCTGATCATTGTTGATACCGCTCATGGTCACTCGAAAGGCGTTATAGATCGTGTGCGCTGGGTAAAAGAAACCTATCCACAGGTTAAAGTGGTGGGTGGTAACATTGCTACCGCTGCGGCGGCAGAAGCTTTGGCTGATGCCGGTGCCGATGGTGTGAAAGTAGGTATTGGCCCAGGTTCTATTTGCACTACACGTATTGTGGCTGGTGTGGGTGTGCCACAAATTTCTGCCGTCGCCAACGTGGCTGCCGCTATGCGTCCACGGGGCATACCTGTCATTGCTGATGGTGGCGTACGCTACTCGGGTGACTTGGCCAAGGCGATTGTGGCTGGCGCCAGTGTGGTTATGGCAGGTAGTTTGTTGGCAGGCACCGATGAAGCGCCAGGCGAAGTTGAACTGTATCAAGGTCGCGCTTATAAAGCTTACCGAGGTATGGGTTCCCTGGGCGCCATGGGGCAAACACAAGGTTCTAGTGACCGCTATTTTCAAAGCGCCGATGCCGGTGTTGAAAAACTGGTCCCAGAAGGTATTGAAGGTCGGGTGGCTTGTAAAGGCCCAATGGGCGCCATCGTGCATCAGATGATGGGTGGTCTACGGGCGAGCATGGGTTATACGGGCTGTGCCAGTATTGATGAGATGAGTACCAAGCCCAGCTTTACTCGTATTACCAATGCAGGCATGAGTGAAAGTCACGTTCATGACGTCACGATTACCAAAGAAGCGCCCAATTACCGGGTGAAATAAAGATTTGTTTTATTGGGGCTATAGAGGCCCCAATTTTGTTTATTTAGCTGCCTATTTATAACGTGCAGTTTACTGTGGAGTACAACATGACTCAGGATATCCACGCTCAGCGGATACTTATTTTGGATTTCGGGTCCCAATATACACAATTAATCGCGCGTCGTGTGCGTGAAATCGGTGTTTATTGCGAAATTCGTGCCTGGGATATGGCAGACGCAGCCATTCGTGAATTTGCCCCCAATGGTATTATCTTGGCAGGTGGCCCAGAATCTGTGCATGAGGCCAACAGCCCTCGCGCGCCCCAAGCTGTATTTGACTTGGCGGTACCCGTGCTGGGTATATGTTATGGCATGCAAACTATGGCGGTTCAGTTGGGTGGCGAAGTACAATCCTCTGATTTGCGTGAGTTTGGTTATGCCCAAGTGCAAGTGGAAGCGGCAGGAGCCCTGCTAGATGGTATTGAAGATCATGTTGATAGTGATGGCAAGTTAAGCTTGGATGTATGGATGAGTCACGGCGACAAGGTGACTCAAATGCCAGCCGGTTTTACCTGTATGGCGTCTACTGACAGTGCCCCTTTGGCGGCCATGAGTCATGAAAGCAAACATCTCTATGGCGTACAATTCCACCCAGAAGTGACGCATACTAAGCAAGGTGGCCGCATTCTTGAGCGTTTTGTGCGCGACATATGTGCTTGTGAGGCGCTGTGGACTTCCGCTAATATTATTGAAGATGCCATTAACCGAGTGCGTGAGCAGGTTGGTACCGATACTGTTTTACTCGGTCTCTCTGGTGGTGTTGATTCGTCAGTCGTTGCGGCCTTATTGCATAAGGCGATCGGTGATCAATTGGTTTGTGTGTTTGTTGATAACGGGTTGTTACGCTTAAATGAAGGCGATCAGGTTATGGACATGTTCGCTAAAAATATGGGCGTTAAGGTGATTCGTGCCGATGCTGAAGACCTATTTTTGGGTAAGCTTACGGGAGTCAGCGACCCTGAAGCCAAGCGCAAGGTGATTGGCAATACCTTTATCGATGTGTTCGATGAACAAGCGTCGAAACTACCTAATGTAAAATGGTTGGCACAAGGTACCATTTATCCTGATGTGATTGAGTCTGCAGCAGCGGAAACGGGTAAGGCTCATGTCATAAAATCCCATCATAATGTGGGCGGTTTACCAGAAGATATGGCACTGGAGTTGGTAGAACCGTTACGTGAACTGTTTAAAGATGAAGTGCGCAAATTGGGCCTAGAGCTCGGTTTACCTTACGACATGGTTTATCGTCATCCCTTCCCAGGACCAGGCTTGGGTGTACGTATCCTTGGTGAAGTAAAAAAAGAATATGCGAATATTTTACGCCAAGCCGATGCCATTTTTATGGAAGAACTGCATGCTTCAGGTTGGTACCACAAAACCAGTCAGGCATTTGTAGTATTTCTGCCGGTGAAGTCGGTGGGTGTGGTAGGTGATGGTCGTCGTTACGAGTATGTGGTGAGTTTGCGTGCTGTAGAAACCATCGACTTTATGACCGCCCGTTGGGCTCACTTGCCTTATGAGTTGCTAGAAAAAGTTTCAGGCCGCATTATTAATGAAATTTCGGGTATTTCTCGAGTGGCTTATGATGTATCCAGCAAACCACCCGCCACTATTGAGTGGGAGTGAGCAAGTAAATAAAACTATTATCAAAATCATGAATAAATTATTTAATTTTCGATAGGAACCTGTGCTAATGGATAGTTTGGTCAATTCTATTTTTCAGAATTTACTACCTTCTGAAATTTCCCTAAAAACTGAAAAATTGTTAAAAAATATTGCGTTATTGCTTGGCTTACTTAGCGCAATAGCAATCATTTTTGACTGGTATCCATTGACCATGTTTTTGTCTTTTCCATTCTGCCTGATTTGGATATATTGCGCCTGGTTGCAAACCGAACCCCAATTAAAATGGGTTAATCTCATTTTTCTTTTAATTTATGTATTTGGTATTGCGAGATACCTGTTGGGATTTGACGCGTAGTTTTGAATTTAATTTAGAATACTTACAAAATAAAATTAAAATGTTTTAAATTCAATATGTCACATGATTCGTGCTATTGAGTGGGAGTAAAATATTAGATGTATTGTATTCGAGCAGATATACCTAACTCTTTATGTGAAATTGATGATGAGTTAAAAGCAATTTACCATAGCAAAGATACTGTTTGTATTTGGGTTTTTAAAACGAGAGATGACAGGAATAAATTCGTTGATGAAACCGCAGGAATGCTTAAGGTTGAACGGGAAAACCACTACCAAAAATATTTCATGTAAAAAGTGAAAATGTTTTTATTAATTAATAAATATCAATAGCTTAAAGTTAAAATATTATTGAGTAGGAATAGGTATAACGACCAACGATGAGCAACCCCCTTGTGCAGTCCAGTGATGAACACTTTATGGCCTTGGCCATGGAGCAGGCGAATTTGGCTGCCGCTATGGGTGAGGTGCCAGTAGGGGCAATAGTGGTGCAAGATGGTGAGGTGATAGGGCGTGGTTTTAACCAGCCTATTAACCGACATGATCCCAGTGCTCATGCCGAGATTATGGCGTTGCGTGATGCGTCCCATAGGTTGCAAAATTACCGCTTGCCTAGTTGCCAGTTGTACGTCACCTTGGAACCTTGCACTATGTGTGTTGGGGCCATGGTACATAGTCGAATTGAACGCTTGGTTTACGCGGCAAGTGAACCCAAAGCGGGTGTGGTTGATAGCAACTTGCAATTGCTGCAACACCCCCATTTTAACCACCTTGTACAAGTACAAGGTGGGGTGCTGGCCGAACAGGCTAGCCAAATGCTGAGTGATTTTTTTAAACAGCGTCGCTTGCAACACAAAGTGACCAAGGCAGGCGCTTAATTAGCGGCTGTATTAAACCCATTCTTTCGAGGCCCAATATGCTGACTTTACGTGGCGCCCCTGCTCTTTCTGAATTCCGTCAACAAAAGCTATTGGCCGAATTGCAGGCTCAACTACCCGCTGTAAGCGATGTTTATGGTGAGTTTATGCACTTTGCCAATTTAAGTGCTGAACTTACTGACGATGAACAACAAGTGCTGCAGTCTATCTTGCACTATGGGCCCTCTGCACAGGTGAAGGATGGCAGCGGAGCCATGTTGTTAGTGGTCCCTAGGATGGGTACTATTTCTCCCTGGTCTAGCAAGGCTAGTGATATTGCCCATAACTGTGGACTGGCAAAAGTACAACGTTTAGAACGTGGCATCGCCTATTATCTTTGTGGCGATCTCAGTGGAGAGCAGTTGCAGCAAGCTTCAGCCTTATTGCATGACCGCATGGTTGAGCAGGTGCTGGTGGACTTGGATGCCGCGGCAGATTTATTTAAACAGACAGAACCCGCTCCCTTATCATTAGTTGATATCTTGGGTGGTGGTCGTAAGGCGCTAGAAGAGGCGAACCAAAACCTCGGTTTGGCCTTGGCTGAAGACGAAATTGATTACCTTGTTGTCTCTTTTCAAGAACTACAGCGTAATCCCACAGATGTGGAACTTATGATGTTTGCCCAAGCCAACTCCGAACACTGCCGGCACAAGATATTTAATGCGAGTTGGACTATCAATGGCGTCGACCAAGATAAGTCTTTGTTCCAGATGATCAAGAACACCAACCAGTTAAATGGTCAGGGCGTACTATCCGCCTATGTTGACAATGCATCCGTTATAGCTGGCCATAAGGGTGGGCGCTTCTTCCCTAAAGCGACGGACCAAGAGTATGCCTATCATCAGGAAGATATTCATATCCTCATGAAGGTGGAAACCCATAATCACCCTACGGCCATTGCACCTCATGCCGGTGCTGCGACAGGTTCTGGTGGTGAAATTCGTGACGAAGGTGCCACCGGCAAAGGCTCCAAGCCAAAAGCTGGCCTCACTGGGTATAGTGTATCTAACTTGCAAATCCCAGGCTTTGAGCAGCCATGGGAAGACGCCTATGGTAAACCAGAACGTATCGTTTCGGCATTAGATATTATGTTAGAGGGCCCTATTGGTGGGGCAGCCTTTAATAATGAATTTGGACGTCCAGCTTTGAACGGTTATTTCCGTACCTTTGAAGCCATGGTGCCTGGTGTGGGTGGCCCCGAAGTACGGGGTTATCACAAGCCAATCATGTTAGCTGGTGGCCTAGGTAATATTCGCGCTAATGATGTTGAGAAAGGCGACATTGGCGTTGGTTTCAAGCTGATCTGTCTGGGTGGCCCTGCTATGCAAATAGGACTTGGTGGTGGTGCTGCCTCGTCGATGGCTTCTGGCACCAGTGCGGCTGACTTGGACTTTGCCTCAGTGCAGCGTGAAAACCCGGAACTGGAACGCCGTTGCCAGGAAGTGATTGACCGTTGCTGGCAAGCAGGGGATGACAATCCTATTGCGTTCATTCATGACGTGGGCGCTGGCGGCTTGTCCAATGCTTTTCCTGAATTAGTAAAGGATGGTGGCCGCGGTGGTCACTTTGAATTACGCAACGTCAATAATGACGAGCCAGGTATGTCACCTTTAGCAATCTGGTGTAACGAAGCTCAAGAACGTTATGTGATGGCCGTAGCGCCAGAAAATATGGCGTATTTTGAAGAACTGTGTCAGCGCGAACGCTGCCCTTACGCGATTGTGGGTGAGGCTACCGAGGAGCACCACCTGACCTTGGGTGATACCCACTTTGATAACAGCCCCGTCGATTTGCCCATGTCAGTGCTATTTGGCAAGCCTCCCAAGATGCACCGTGACGTGCAACGTAATGCCCCCGCTTTGCCAGACTTGCAATTGCAAGGCGTGGATTTGGCTGCAGCCGCAGAGCGTGTTTTAAGTTTGCCAACCGTGGCCAGCAAGAGCTTTTTGATCACCATTGGCGACCGTTCCATTACTGGTATGGTTGCGGGTGAGCAAATGGTTGGTCCATGGCAAGTGCCCGTGGGTAACTGTGCTGTAACTACCACGGCTTTGGATACATATACAGGTGAAGCCATGGCGATGGGTGAGCGTACCCCGTTGGCGTTGATTGACGCTCCAGCTTCTGGGCGCATGGCCATTGGGGAAACCATCACTAACCTAGCGGGCACGCAAATTGCTGATTTGGGTGATATTCGCTTATCGGCCAATTGGATGTCCCCGGCGGGTTATGTGGGCGAAGATGCCAAGTTGTATGACACGGTTAAGGCTGTTGGTATGGAGCTTTGTCCTGCTTTGGGTATTTCTATTCCAGTGGGCAAGGATTCCATGTCCATGCGCACCGTATGGCAAGATGGTGACGAGGCGAAAAGCGTCACATCTCCGGTATCTCTAGTGATTTCTGGTTTTGCACCTGTTGAAGATGTGCGCAAATCATTGACACCGCAACTGCGAACGGATAAGGGTGCTACAGATTTGATTTGTATCGACCTTGGTAATGGCCAAAATCGTTTGGGTGGTTCGGCCTTGGCGCAAGTATTCAAGCAACTTGGCAACTTGGCCCCAGACCTTGATGATGCTGAAGACCTGAAGGGCTTATTCAGCGCTGTGCAGGGGCTAAACGAGGACAACTTGTTGTTAGCCTATCATGACCGTGCTGATGGTGGTTTATTTACCACTCTGGCAGAAATGGCTTTTGCCGGCCATACAGGTATTGATATCGAGATGAGCGCATTGGTCGCTGACGCTGATGAGCTATTGGGTTGTTTGTTTAACGAAGAGCTCGGCGTGGTTGTGCAGGTACGCCAAGTAGATACGGCGGAAGTGCTGCGGCAGTTTAGTGCAGCAGGCTTGGCTGAACAAAGTCATGTTATTGGTAGCCTCAATGACGATGACCAAATTCGCTTTACCCTAGAAGGTGAAGAGGTGCTGGTAGATTCACGCACACAATGGCAGCGCACTTGGGCTCAAACCAGCTATCGATTGCAGGCCATGCGTGATAATGCCGCTTGTGCACAGCAGGAATTTGATCGTCTTCTGGATACCAGCGACCCAGGCTTGAACGCCAGTTTGACCTATGATGCGAGTGAAAACATTTGTGCTAGCCTAGCGGCCGAGAAGCCCAAGGTGGCGATTTTGCGTGAGCAAGGTGTCAACGGTCAGGTAGAAATGGCGGCGGCTTTTGATCGTGCTGGTTTTGCTTGTACCGACGTGCATATGAGTGACATCTTGTCAGGCCGTCGTGAGTTAAGTGAATTTGTGGGTTTGGTTGCTTGTGGTGGTTTTTCATACGGTGACGTGCTCGGTGCAGGAGAAGGTTGGGCGAAATCTATCCTCTTCAACGCCAATGCTCGGCAACAGTTTAGTGACTTTTTTGCCCGCTCAGATACCTTTGCGTTAGGGGTATGTAATGGTTGTCAGATGTTGTCAAATCTACATCAGTTAATACCTGGTGCAGAGCACTGGCCACACTTTGTACGAAATCAATCAGAGCAATTTGAGGGCCGTACAGCGCTAGTGCAAGTGCAAGAAAGCGATTCTATATTCTTACAAGGCATGGCCGGTTCTCATATGCCTATCGCGATTGCTCATGGTGAGGGTCATGCTGAATTTGCCAGTGCTAGCGAGCGTCAAGCTTGCGAAGCCGCTGGCCAAGTGGCGCTGCGTTTTGTTGATAATTATGGCCAAACTACGGAAAGCTACCCTGAGAACCCGAACGGTTCTGTGGCGGGTATAACTGGCCTGACGGCTGCTAATGGCCGCGTTACTATTATGATGCCACACCCAGAGCGTGTGTACCGCAGTTTGCAAAATTCATGGGCTCCAGAAGAGTGGGGCGAAGATGGTGCGTGGATGCGGATGTTCCGCAATGCGCGAGTTTGGGTTGGTTAACAACTATTGGGGTTGGGTCATGGATCGGACCTCAATTGTAAGGTATTAGCATGGCTCTAAAAGTAGAAATTATACCGGTTACAGCGTTTCAGCAAAATTGCTCGCTAGTGTGGTGTGATGCCACCAATGAGGCGGCATTGATTGATCCGGGTGGCGATCAGGAACTCATTACGCAGCGTCTGCAGCACCATGGTGTAAAGCTCACACAGATATGGATTACCCATGCACATATTGACCATGCCGGTGCTGCCGCTGACTTAGCGGAAAGCTTCGCGGTGCCAATTATTGGCCCACAAAAAGGCGATCAGTTTTGGATCGACCAGCTGGGGGACCAGTCTCGCATGTTCCAGTTTCCTGAGTCGCGCCCGTTTGAGCCAAAGCGCTGGTTAGAACAAGGTGATCAGGTGCAGGTAGGTAATGAGCCCCTGAGTGTTATGCATTGCCCTGGTCACACACCGGGTCATGTGGTGTTTTATCACCAGCAATTGGGAGTATTGTTTGTTGGCGATGTGATTTTCCAGAACTCCATCGGCCGCACAGACTTCCCTCAAGGCGACCATGCTACCTTGATCAAATCGATACAGGATAACCTGCTAGTGTTGGATGATGAGGTACAGTTTGTGCCTGGTCACGGGCCGTTGTCTACCATTGGTGAAGAGCGCAAACATAATCCATTTTTAACTTAGGCCGGCTTAGCCAATTTTGTTTCGCGGCTACGGCTGGCGTTGATAGCGATAGATTTCTTTTTCGCCCTCTTCATAATAAAACAGGCAGTCAAAGCTATTTTCGTTAACTTCTAGTAGCGTGCAATGATATTCACTGGACTCATCGGTTTGCATTGGTGCGTCACAACTGTCGCGCCACATAACGTTATATTCTTCAAAGTGCATGGTGGTACCCGATTGCTTCCAGTTATATTGTACTGTAAGTAGGTCACACTGAGCCGCGTCATCGAGCATTTTATAGCCACCGCTACCATCGGCTGCTATTTTTTCGTAGCCAACCGGTGTCCAAACACAGCCCTCATCCAGCACCGAAAGTTTATAGTTTCCGGGTGTAAATGGACGGTTTGCGTGTTGATTATTGGAGTGCAATTGGGCACTGTAATCAAAGCGCAAGCCTGACGGAGTGAATGTTTCTGATAAGCTTACTTCAGCATCGAAATCTTTGAGTAATATCAGGTTGCTGTGCAGCTCGACACAGCTATTGGCATCAGATTCTGTTAGCTTACCGATTTGTTGAAGTGATTGTTGGGCAATAGCACCGATTTTCCCGTAGTCGGCGGACATGGCGAATAAGCCGTCATTGTTGAGGGCTTGGCGGCCCATGGATAGGGTGGAATCAGCCGCCCTCTCGCCATCAAAAATCATCAGTTGCTTGCCCTTGACTGTAACCTTCGGGTGCAGCCCCGGCGGCAGATTTGGTAGGTATAGGGGCACTGATGTTCCGTCAGTGGGAATCACTATGCCTGCCAGTTCAGGTATCAGTCCGGCTAGATTGGCGAGCAGGTATGGGTCATCGGCCGCGATGGAGATCAGTCCATCCACCGTGAATATCCCCGCCATGAAGTCATTGATATCAATATCGTGAATAGCCAGCCCGATGCCACTGATGCCTTGTCCTAGGGAGGTGATCATAGCCAGCGCAGATGGGTCGATAGAGGTCGTTGCTGTTTGCAGTTCAGCCAGTTGGGGGCAGGCAAAGTCGGTTTGCTGAAGGCGTGATCGCAGGTAGTTAAAAACGCTTGGCAGGGCCTTCATATTCAACCCCAGAGCGACTGAAAGCAGTACCTCTTGAGGTTTTTTTACATAATTAGGCAGGTGGCCATTAAGCGTGCTTAGTTGCGCCGCTATTTTTGGATCAGTGATTTCCAATAATGCATGACCATCCATGTGGATGATGCTGCCCTGCTGGGTGATGTCGTTATAACCAAAAACCAAACGAGGCATACCAGTGGCCAAGGCCAAAAATTCCTGTCGACAGGCTGGGCTCAGTCCATGGGTCGGAGTATTACCAAATAACTGCCTTATGTCAGCGTTAGTTTTACTGGAGGGGTTGTCTGTCAGTGCTTTAGTGGCTTCTAGGAAGCTAAAAAAGCCAGCTGAATAATCCATATAAACTTGCTGTTTACGCAGCTTGGCCATGGCACCCGTATCCGCCACAGAGGTGCTTTCTGGTAGCAGGCCAAGGGCATCTAGACGGCGAGACTGCGGCAAGTTGACGGGCATGAGAGCAATGGTTGCCAAGGTTTCCTGTAGTGACAGGACCAGCCACATATCAAAGCCTATTTCAGAATCTGTGTTCAGCATCCAGTAGTGTACCTTATGGCCTCCCCACATGGCTTCGTTGCCTTGTAAACCACTGTCATGGGCCGCCTTATTAAATGCTTTTAGCATCGGCTGCGGTTGCTCAATGGCTAGTTGCATCACTGGCAGCAGACCGTCCAGATATAATGCACTGCTCATATCCATGGTTAAACCATACTGATTGGCGAAAGCTTTGTTACCAGATGCCATAGCGTTCATCATGTCAGTGAGCAAAATGGTGAAAAAAGTTACTTCCGGCAGGGATACTTCGGCTGCAAAAGCCTCCAGGTCGTTGATGCTCATTTGCAATTGTGAGAAAGACGTGATGTTTTCTATGCTGATTGAGCGAGTGCGCCAGTCCAATTTCCCATCGGTATAAAACAAGGTGTCAGCTGGTGCCTGTTGTTGAAACTGCTGCAGGGTGCTATCGCCGAGCAAACGATATTTATTGAGTGATTTAGCTGGTGCTGTTGCAGATATCAATAGACTTAGCGTCAATATCAATAGTAGGTGGGGATAGCTCTTCATGCTAGTCTCCTTGCCTTGTTGGCAGCATTGGTCAACCTGGGCGCACTCCAAGGTCTGTATGTGGTAACTATAAGTAGCACTTCAGTTGGTCTTGCGTGCATAACCGGTGCTTTGAACGTTACATTAAACTTTAATGTATCGCAATCATACTGGTATGGCTACATTAGTGGAATGGGGCCTTGTTGATGATAATAGCCGTCGCAATGGCTACCCACTTGCAGTCAAAACTAGCACTAGAGCATTATGGGAAGGGGTTTGGTGAATAACTGATGGTGACATGCTGGTTCAGAATTCCAAATGATGCAGCCGGAATTGGTTCGCGTCTCGATCGGCCAGAAAGCGCTTTAAAGTTTGCTTTACCGTGGCAAAGGCAATGTCGTCCCAAGGAATTTGGTCAGCGCTCACCAGTTTTACTTCGCTGCTTTCAGGAGTAGGGCCAAAGTGATCATTAGTCATTTGTGCTAAGTAAAACATATGTACTTGGTTGATGCGCGGTACGTTGCAAATGCTAAATAAGGCACCAATTTCCACCTTGGCTAAAGATTCTTCATAGGTTTCGCGCCAGGCACCTTGGAGCGTCGTTTCGCCGTTTTCCATAAAGCCTGCGGGCAGGGTCCAGTATCCTAGACGGGGTTCTATGGAACGTTTGCAAATCAGGATTCTATCGTCGAATACTGGAATGCTACCTGCGATGATGCGGGGGTTCTCATAAAAGATGAGTTCGCAGGCTGAGCAGATATAACGTTCACGGTTATCACCTTCTGGAATCGCGACAACAACGTCGGCTCGACAATGGCTGCAAAACTTCATGGTGATACCTGTTAAGATAAATGGTCACCAATATTGTAGAATAAACCATCGCCTTTAATATAGTAATTAAATCAATAAGTCGGATAAATAACACAGATGTATGAATTTCTTAGTCATAAGTTGGCCAGTTTGCCAGACCGCCGCCTGTCGGTAGAAGGTTTGCATCCTGCTGCTGTGCTTCTGGCTATTACGAATGCTGAGCATCCTGAAATCATTCTCACTCAGCGTTCTATGCACTTGCCAACTCATCAAGGACAGGTGGCCTTTCCCGGTGGTAAATGCGATGCCGAGGATATTGATGAGGTGGCGACTGCCCTGCGAGAGGCTCATGAGGAAGTAGCCCTGTTGCCTGAACAGGTGCGTGTGGTTGGTAGTCTAGGGCAGGTGTACTCTCGTCACGGTTTTGTGGTAACACCAATTGTAGGGGTGATAGAGCCGGAGGTGCTAACTGATTTGCAAGCCAATCTTGATGAGCTGGATGTTGTGTTCAGTGTGCCAGTGGAATTTTTTCTCACCCACAAACCGTATATGCGTCACGTCGAAATGGTGCCAGGGCATTATCAGGTGCCCACTTTTGAGTATGGCGATTTCACTATCTGGGGTATGACGGCTTTTGTGCTGGCCGAGTTTTTTAATCATGTGTATGATGCCGGTTTCCCGCTACAGAAAAAGCCTTAAGTCAGCTAGTAATGGATTAATTCATGAGTCAAGATAAACCGATCCCCTCACCCTGTGTCAATATTTGTTATTTGGATGATAAAGATATTTGCCAGGGTTGTTATCGCAGTAGTGAAGAAATTATTGCGTGGATGCGCTTAGATAATGACGGGCGCAGGCAGGTGCTGGCTAATGTGGCCGCTCGCGAAGCGGCCAGCCCATATGTAGCTAGGATTAATTAACTGGAATAAGGAACTGTTTGGGTAGCAGGCCCTGTATTGGGCTAGTCGTCGGCTAGTTCGCGCATAGCCTGCCGGCGGATGCGGGCGGTTTTAATGAAGTTGTCGCTGATTTGTACTGTCTCCATGAGGTAAGGTCCCAGTTGCAGACAAACATTGTTCTGGGGAATTTCTTCCAAGCTTTCGGTAATTAGGCCATTGAGTGTTTTGGGCCCATCAACAGGCAAGTCCCAGTCTAATGTTTTGTTAATGTCACGGATGGTAGCGGTGCCATCAATAAAATAGGAGCCGTCTTCTTGGGGGTGAATATCCTCATTTTCTGCATCTTGATGTTCGGCCATGTCACCGACAATTTCTTCCAATATATCTTCTAATGTAGTCAAACCTTGGATGTCACCATATTCATCCACCACCAAGGCCATCCAGTGGCGCGCCTTTTGGAAATTTAACAGTTGGGTGTTAAGCACCGTGCTTTCAGGGATAAAGTAGGGGTCTCGAGATAATTTGAGTAGGTCTTCCTTGGAAGGTTGTGCCATTTGCAGTAAAGGCAGAATCTGACGTACATGAATGACCCCTACAATATTGTTGAGTTCATCCTTGTATAGGGGTAGGCGAGTATGAGGGCTTTGGCTTATGGTTGCCAGAATGCTGTTGATATCATCGTTGAGATCAATGCCCACGATTTCGTTACGTGGAATCATCACATCTTCCACAGTGACACTTTCCAGATCCAAAATGCTTAACAGCATGGATTGGTTGCGGTGCGGAATTAGAGCCCCGGCTTCATTAACGATGGTGCGTAGTTCTTCGGTGCTCAAATGGTCGTTGGACTGGGTGCTGGTATTGAAACCCAGTAAACGCAGCAAACTATTACAAATACTATTTACGACCCACACAAAGGGATAAAGAATCGCTAACAAAGGGCGCAAAATCAGCGATGCAGGAAAAGCCACCTGCTCGGGTTTGAGGGCGGCCACTGTTTTTGGTGTGACCTCGGCAAATATTAATATTACCAAAGTCAGCACTGCTGTAGCTACAGCAACACCGGCGTCACCCATGAGGCGTAAGGCGATCATGGTCGCTATCGCTGAGGCCAAAATATTAACAAAGTTGTTGCCGATTAAAATAACACCTATTAATCGGTCGGGGCGCTGTAATAATTTGGCGGCACGGGTAGCCCCCCGGTGTTTTTGTTTCACCAGATGGCGCAAGCGGTAACGGTTCAGGGACATCATTCCAGTTTCGGAACTGGAGAAGAAGGCTGATAGAAATATCAGAAATATCAGGCTAGCAAAAAGGTAGCCTATGGGAATCTCGCTCAAGGCGTGGTTCACCTCTAGTAATTAATGGCTTTCAATTTTTATGTTTGTGACGTCAGGTGTCAAGGGTAAATTGAAGGTTAAAGGGACTTTAGTCCCATATATTGGTTTAAAACGTAATCTACAGCAGGTATTCAATGACTAGCTTAGAGCCAAAGTAGGCTAATACCAATAAGCTAAAGCCAGCGAGTGTCCAGCGAATGGCTGTGCGGCCACGCCAGCCAAAACGATAGTGGCCTACCAGGAGCGAGGCAAAAATACTCCAGGCGCAGACCGATAGAAAAGTTTTATGTGCCACCTGTTGAGCAAACATGTCGTCTAGGTAGATAAAGCCAGTAATTAAGGCTAAGGTCAGCATGATGGTGCCGGTCGCTAGCATTTCAAAAAGCAGGCTTTCCATAGTTTGCAGTGGTGGCAGGCTGCGCAATAGCGGTGAAGAATGGTGGCTTTTTAGAACCGTATTTTGGTAGGCCAAAATAACCGCTTGCAGTGCCGCAATAGCGAATAGTGAATAAGCCAAGAAAGAAAAGAGAATGTGCAGTAATAACTCAGTGGCGTAAGTCATAGGGGCTGCTGTTGGCGGCGTGAAAATAGCAAATGCTAAACACAGGGCCGACAGGGGCATGATGACTACTAGCAAGCTGGCAGCAGGTTTGCGTAAACTGCTATATAACACCACGCCAGTTACACACCAAGCTGTTAAGGCGATAGCGGCGCCTAGATCCAATAACAAACCCTGGGGTGTGAATACATGCATGAACACGGTCACTGTATGGGCCAGCCATGCGATAATACCTATTTTACTCAGGCGCTGTCTGTTGGTGTCTGAATTAGACTGCATCAACTGGCGCTGGCGCCAGCCCCCTACAAGGTAACCTAAAATGGCAAGTAGGCTGCTTATGGCAAATATCATGGTTGTGTGTCCTGGGGCTAGAATTGCCGTCAATCAGTCCCTATTGTAATAGCTTAAGACCAGCAAGGGAACTGCCCATCGAAGGCGATTCCGGTTATACTTGCAGGCTGAATTAGTTCCACCTGTGCAAACGAGATATCCATGTTTGAAAATTTAACAGAGCGCCTTGGTAAAACGTTAAAAAATATACGCGGGCAAGCGCGCCTTACGGAAGACAATATTAAGGACGCCTTGCGAGATGTGCGCATGGCATTGCTGGAGGCCGATGTTGCCTTGCCAGTGGTAAAAGCCTTTATTGAGCAAGTAAAAGAGCGTGCCGTTGGCACTGAAGTTAGCAAAAGTCTAAGCCCGGGCCAAGCGTTTGTAAAGATCGTCCAGCAAGAGCTTGAAGCGGTCATGGGTAGTGCTAACGAAGACCTTAATTTGGCGGCATTGCCGCCTGCTGTAATTATGATGGCAGGTTTGCAGGGTGCTGGTAAAACCACGTCGGCGGCCAAGTTAGCTAAGTATTTGCAAGAGAAGCGTAAAAAATCAGTGCTCTTAGTGAGTGTCGACGTATACCGTCCAGCTGCGATTAAGCAGTTGGAGACGTTGGCGGCGGAGGTGGGCGCTAACTTCTTCCCTTCTACCGTGATGCAAAAGCCAGTGAGTATTGCTGAAGCGGCCATCCAGCAGGCTAAGCAACAACACTATGATGTGGTGATCGTTGATACTGCGGGTCGTTTGCACGTTGATGAAGCCATGATGGGAGAAGTGAAGTCGCTGCATGCTGCCGTCAAGCCAGTTGAAACTTTGTTCGTGGTTGATGCCATGACAGGTCAGGATGCGGCCAATACTGCCAAGGCTTTCAATGAAGCCCTGCCTTTGACCGGTGTGGTGTTGAGTAAGACTGATGGTGATGCGCGTGGCGGTGCGGCCCTGTCCGTGCGCCATATTACAGGCAAGCCTATCAAGTTCTTGGGTGTAGGGGAAAAAGTAGAAGCCTTAGAGCCTTTCCATCCGGACCGGGTGGCTTCGCGCATTTTGGGTATGGGCGACGTTCTATCCTTGATCGAAGAGGTTGAGCAAAAGGTTGACAAAGCCAAGGCCGAAAAGCTAGCCAACAAGCTGAAAAAAGGCAAAGGTTTTGATTTAGAAGATTTTCGTGACCAACTGCAGCAAATGAAAAACATGGGCGGCATGGCAGGCTTGCTGGATAAGTTGCCTGGTATGGGTGGCATGGCCCAAGCAGCTCAAGCGGCGGGTGCAGAAAAGAACTTTGTGCAAATGGAAGCCTTGATCAATTCCATGACCCCCAAGGAACGTTACTTTCCAGATACCATTAATGGCTCACGTAAGCGTCGCATTGCCGCGGGGTCAGGTACCCAGATACAAGATGTGAACCGGTTGTTAAAGCAGCACAAGCAAATGCAGAAAATGATGAAAAAAATGACCGGTAAAAAAGGCAACATGAAAAACATGATGCGCGGTATGCAAGGCAATATGCCACCGGGTATGGGTGGTGGGATGCCAGGTGGCATGCCTCCCGGGCTAGGTGGTGGTATGCCGGGTGGTTTACCGGGCATGGGCGGTGGTTTTCCGTTCGGTAAAAAGAAATAGTTATAGCGCCAGCAACAGCAACAGAATTACAGACTAGTCAATTAATTTGTTTACCTGAGGTTGTTGGCCGGGGGTGATAGTCAACAAACTGTTGGGCGCAATTTCGTGGCAAGTAAGTGGGTCGCAATCATAGGGTTCAGAGACCACTACTCGCCCTTGGTCGTGTTGGATCCAATACAGCCCTGGCGGTTGCTGGTGGGTGGCATAGCGTATAGCCCATAAGTTATTGCCATCGCTTATCGCTGCAGTAACGCGGAGATTAATTCGCCCCTTTGTTACGGCCAAAGATTCTATGCTGTGAATAGTTTCTTTTACCGCAGTCAACGCACTCTTGGCAAAGCCATTGCTTAGTAAAAGCAAAAATATCAGTTCGCTATCGGTTGTACCATGGCGATGCTGGTAATACTTGTTCGGTAGTAGGTTTTCTAATTGGCGCCGTAGTTCAGGATAATGGGATATCTGTCCGTTATGCATAAACATCCAATTATCAAAGCTAAACGGGTGGCAGTTAGCACGGGTTGTTTCTGTGCCGGTTGAAGCTCGGACATGGGCAAAAAAAAGAGCAGATTGAACCTGATAGGTAAGGCTTTTCAGGTTGTGGTTGTTCCACGCTGGCATGGTTTCCCTAAAAACCCCTGGTTCGGGACGTTGGTTGTACCAACCTATGCCAAAACCGTCACCATTAGTGATGGTTTTTCCCTCTGATGCGCACAAACTTTGCTCTACCAGCGAGTGATCGGGTTCTGAGATTAAATTTTGTAGATATATCGGCTGCCCGGTATAGGCGATCCAGCGGCACATGGTTATGATAACCTATTAACTATCAGTGATTATGGTGTTGAGTGTCATTATAACATGGGTAGGGTGACGCTAATTTACTTTTGCTTGGTTGTTTACTCCATTTTTGGATAGACTCGGGTGTTGAAGCTCTTTAGTCTCGTAATATAGGAGATAGTTCGATCCTTTTCTTTCGTTACAAATTCCTTTATAATACGCGCCCTCGTGGGGTCTGCCCCACTAGCGCGGTACAACGTGGTGTTGTTACGCAACTATAACCGTGAGTGATTTCAAAGCTCACACGACATAAAGGGATCTAACGCATGGTAATCATTCGTTTAGCTCGTGGGGGCTCCAAGAAGCGTCCATTTTATCATTTAACCGTAGCTGATCAGCGCAATCCACGCGATGGTCGCTTTATCGAGCGTGTGGGGTTCTTCAACCCTGTTGCTCGTGGTCAAGAAGAAGTGACTCGCATCGATCTAGAGCGTGTTGATTTCTGGTTGGGCCGTGGTGCTCAACCAACTGACCGTGTAGCCGGTTTGATTAAAGCTGCTCGTACAGTAGCTGAATAAGAGTGGCAATTTAGTCTTCGCATAGGATAGTTTGTTATGGCCCAAGATCCGCGCGTTAAGCTCGGTCGCATTACCACGGTATACGGGGTAAAGGGCTGGGTGAAGGTGTTCTCGAATACCGAACCTATGGATAACATCTTTGCTTACCAGCCTTGGCAGATTTTTATCAATGGCCAATGGCAGGAAGTAAAGCTGAAACAAGGCAAACGCCACGGCAAAGGACTAGTAGCCCAACTGGAAGGTTGTAATGACCGTGATCAGGCCAAGCTTTATGCTGGTGCTGAAATAGCGGTAGAGAGTAGTAAGCTGCCAGATTTAGAAGATGGCGACTACTACTGGTCACAACTAACAGGTATGAATGTAGAGACCGAAGCAGGCGTAAAGCTTGGCAAGGTCGACCACTTGATAGCCACCGGCTCTAATGATGTGCTAGTGGTGAAAGGCAACCAAGAAAGTATCGACACTGAAGAGCGTTTGATACCTTGGCTACCTGATCAGGTGATCACAAAGATTGACCTCTCAGGAGGCGTTATTCGGGTCGATTGGGATCCGGAGTTTTAGGTGAAAGTAGGTGTCGTTACACTCTTTCCAGAAATGCTGCAGGCCATTACGGACTACGGGGTGACTGGAAGAGCGGTTCAACAAGGGCTGCTAGAGGTAACAGGGGTTAACCCGCGCGACTTTACCCATGACAAGCATCGCACGGTTGATGATCGACCTTATGGCGGTGGCCCAGGCATGTTGATGAAGGTTCAGCCTTTGCGAGATGCCATTGCCGCAGCCAAGGCAGATTTGCCCAACCCCAAGGTGATTTATTTATCACCCCAGGGTCGTAAATTGGATCAAGCCGGTGTGTTGGAGTTGGCCAAGCAACAAAGCTTGGTGTTGGTAGCAGGGCGTTACGAAGGAATCGATGAACGCTTGATGACTACCGATATCGACGAAGAATGGTCGCTAGGTGATTTTGTGCTTAGCGGAGGCGAATTGCCTGCCATGGTCTTGGTTGACGCTGTAGCACGCATGTTGCCAGGGGTATTGGGTCATGCTGAGTCTGCTCAGGAAGACTCTTTCGCACAAGGGTTGTTGGATTGCCCGCATTATACCCGGCCAGAAATGGTAGAGGATATGGCAGTACCCAAGGTGCTGTTAAGTGGTGATCACAAGGCAATTGCTGAATGGCGAATGCAACAACAGCTCGGGCGAACGTGGCAACGGCGACCGGACTTACTGGAACAGATAACGCTAACTGATGAGCAACAGCAATCTTTAGCAAATTTTATCCGCACGGCGGCAACGTCAGCGGTTGAAGAATAGGAGCGAGCCATGAGCGGCAAAAACAGCATCATTCAGCAAATTGAAACTGAACAAATGAATAAAGAAATGCCTGAGTTCGGCCCCGGTGATACCGTGGTAGTTCAGGTTAAAGTAAAAGAAGGCAGTCGTGAGCGTCTACAGGCTTACGAAGGTGTGGTTATCGGTAAGCGTAACCGTGGCCTAAACTCGGCTTTCACTGTACGTAAAATCTCTCACGGTGTGGGCGTTGAGCGTACTTTCCAGACTTTCAGCCATCAGGTTGACAGCGTAACTGTAAAGCGTCGCGGTGACGTTCGCCAGGCTAAGCTGTACTATTTGCGTGAATTGTCTGGTAAGGCAGCACGTATTAAGGAAAAGTTGGCTAAGCGCGAAGCTTAATAGTCACTTTGCCGGCGCCTTACGTTAGTTAGGCGAGCAAGAAAAAACCCGTTACGACGGGTTTTTTTATGTCTAGCATAGCCGGCTTGCTAGTTGGCAAGCCAGCCTGCATAAGGCCCGCCTATACGACCAAAATATGATAAAAAATGTGGTTATTTAGGTGTGAAAAGAGTAGAATTCGTTAACCGGGAAGCATGCTCGATGACGAGCCTGTGATGCTCGGTTTTTTTGTGTTTAAAGCGAACCTTTTTAGCTTACCAAGAACGACTATTGAGTGCCGCCATGAATGAATTGGCCCATAGCCTGCTAGTTGCTTTCAGTTTGATGCTGGTGATTGAAGGTATTTTGCCATTTTTGTACCCCCAGCGCTGGCGTCGCTTGGTAGTGCAGATGGCACAGATAAGTAATGCCAACATGCGAGTTTTGGGCTTGCTCAGTATGCTTTTGGGTTTGGCTTTATTGTGGTTGGTTCGTTAAGGAATATAAGGGATACCATGACTGGTGTAAATCGTTGGTTATTGCCTGATGGTGTGAAGGAAGTATTGCCTCCAGAAGCAGGCCGTATAGAAACCTTGCGCAGGCGTTTGCTGGACCTCCATCATAGCTGGGGCTATGACTTGGTGATGCCGCCACTTATCGAGTTTATCGAGTCCCTATTGACCGGCACTGGTAATGACCTAGACGTAGAAACCTTCAAAGTAATCGACCAGCTTACCGGTCGCACTATGGGTATTCGTGCTGATATCACCCCTCAAGTGGCTCGCATCGACGCCCATAGCTTGGGTGCTCAAGGTGTTAACCGACTGTGCTACTCCAACACAGTACTGCATACATCCCCGTCCAATCCGTTAGCTTCGCGCAGCCCATTGCAGGTTGGCGCAGAGCTTTATGGCCATGCCGGCCTAGATAGCGATTTAGAAATTATTAGTCTCATGTTAGAGAGTATCACTCATGTGGGTGTGCATGCGCCTCTAACATTGGACTTGGGTCACGTTGGTATTTATGGTGGTCTACTGGCCGGCATGGACCTCAGTGATGACCAAGAACAAGCCCTGTTTGCTTTGTTGCAAACCAAAGCTGTAGCCGATATAGACGCTTTTGTTGTGGGTCTGGATATGTCGGAGCAAGACAAGCAAATGCTGCATCAATTAGCGCGTTTGTACGGTGACATAGGCGTGTTAGAGCAAGCCACGCAAGTGTTTGCAAATGCCAGCGCTGAAGTACTAGAAGCCGTGGCGTATTTGCAACAGCTAGCGGCTGCTGTGCAACTGCGCTTTCCTAATGTCACCCTGTATTTTGATCTGGCAGAATTGCGTGGTTACCAGTATCACACAGGCGTAGTGTTCGCCGCACTAACGCCTGCGTTTGGGCAACCCATCGCCAAAGGTGGCCGTTACGATGACATTGGCCGTGTTTTTGGTCGCGCGCGACCTGCCACGGGTTTTAGTGCCGATCTCAAAATTCTTGCTGAACTCTCATCCACCGAGGCCTCATCCGATGCCTGTGTTGTGATCCCCGGGCCGGATGGTTTAAGTACTGAACAATGCCAACTGTTGTGGCAAAAAGAAGCTCAATTGCGAAGCCAGGGCTTCCGAGTCACGTCACAACTGTCTGGGCAATCTTCTGCGATTGCTAATGGCGCTCGCCTGCTTAGCTGGCGTGATGGTGCCTGGCATCTTAATTAGTTTTTAATTTTAACGAAACCCTCGAGCACAAAATTATGGGAAAGAATGTCGTAGTCCTGGGTACCCAATGGGGTGACGAAGGCAAGGGCAAAATTGTTGATTTGTTGACTGACCAAGCAAACGCTGTAGTGCGCTTCCAAGGTGGTCACAATGCCGGTCATACTCTGGTGATAGACGGCGAAAAAACCGTTCTGCACTTGATCCCTTCGGGTATCTTGCGTGACAATGTAACTTGCTACATCGGCAATGGTGTTGTGGTTGCAATGGATGCTTTGCTAAAGGAAATGAAAGAGCTAGAAGAGCGTGACGTTCCAGTACGTGAGCGCTTGCGCATCAGTACTGCTTGTCCACTGATTTTGCCTTACCACATCGCTTTAGACCAAGCCCGTGAACTAGCCCGTGGCGAAGCTAAGATCGGCACCACAGGTCGTGGCATCGGCCCAGCATACGAAGACAAGGTAGCCCGTCGCGGATTGCGCCTTGGTGACTTGTTGGATGGTGAGCGCTTTGCGACTAAGCTAAAAGAAATCATGACTTATCATAACTTCATGCTAGAAAATTTCTACCGCGTGAAAGGCTTGAGTTTCGAAACTGTACTGCAAGAATCCTTGGCGCAAGCTGAGCAAATTAAGGCCATGTTCTGCGACGTAACTGCAGAGCTACACGACTTGCGTCGCGAAGGTGCTGATATCTTGTTTGAGGGTGCCCAAGGCACCTTGTTAGACATTGACCACGGTACATACCCATACGTCACGTCTTCTAATACTACAGCCGGTGGTACAGCCACGGGTTCTGGTTTTGGCCCTTTGTACTTAGATTATATTTTGGGTATCACCAAAGCTTACACCACGCGTGTTGGCAGCGGCCCATTTCCAACTGAATTGTTTGACGATGTTGGCCTAGGCTTGGCCACTCGTGGCCACGAATTTGGCGCGACTACGGGTCGTCCTCGTCGTTGTGGTTGGTTTGATGCTGTGGCCTTGCGTCACGCCATTCAAATCAACAGCGTATCGGGCATTTGCTTGACCAAGCTAGACGTTTTGGATGGCATGGACGAGGTCAAGTTATGTATCGACTATGTGGATGCCCATGGCAACTCCGTACCATGCCCAAGCGATAGCGAAGGTTTTGAAGCCGTAACCCCGGTTTACGAATCTATGCCAGGTTGGAGCCAATCTACCATTGGAGCCCAGACAGAAGCAGAACTGCCTGCCGAAGCATTAGCTTACATTGCCCGCATCGAAGAGCTGATTGAAGCGCCAGTGGATATTATATCCACTGGGCCAGATCGTGTTGAGACGATCGTGAAGCGCCACTCCTTTGGTGTTTAACCAAGCAATCTTGATTGCGCACTAATTGAAAAGGCAGCCTTAGGGTTGCCTTTTTTGTGGCTTAAGCTGGACAAAGGAGCTGCGGTTATCTGGACTATGGCGTTGCTAAGTTACTGGTATGGGTACTGGTGTTTAACTCTAGTGGCGATAAAGTCCACAGCGGCCTTCACTTTAGGCACATGATATCGCTGTTTTTGATATAACAGATAAATCGCAAATTCTGGGTTTTGGGTGGTGGTGATCGGAGGTTGAATGTCCAGTAACTGTAATTCACCACGGTCCAGGTAAGGTTGTAAAACCCAGCGAGGCAACATGATTATGCCTCGTCCTTTAACGGCCTTGTCAATCAGCCAGTAACCGCCATTGCTAATCGCTACCGCTGGAGCTGACACATCCTGCCATTGTCCATCAAGGTCACATAACCAGGCCGTAGGGCCGGTGGGTGTTCGATAATAAAGCCCTTTGTGGTCTTGCAATTGCGTCGTGTTTTGGGGAGTGCCCATACGAGCCAAATAGCTTGCGGAGGCTGCTGGCAAAAACTGATTACCCATCAGGCGCTGGGCTATTACTCGCTCGTTGGGAACGTAACCGCCACGAATGGCTACATCCACATCGTCACGTCCTAAGGTGGATAGCTGATCACTCAAGTGCACATCCAGAATAATGTTGGGGTACAATTCGTTAAATTCATCCAGCAACGGGAGCAGGATTTGTTCGCCAAATCCGACCATGGAGCTGATCCGCAATTGCCCCATAGGTGTGGCCTGATAACTACGCACCACTTCATCGCTATTTTCCAATTCCGTGATGGTTTTGGATACCTGATTATAATATTCTCGACCAATTTCGGTCAGATTGACTACTCGCGTAGACCGCTTAAGCAGATTTGCTCCTAGGCTGTTTTCTAGGTCGGCAATGCGCCTAGAAAGGGAGGAGGGTGGCACAGAAAAGCGAGCTGCTGCTTTGGTAAAACTGCCTGTTTCTACCACGGCTACAAAATACTTCAAAGCCTTTAACTGATCCAAGCGGTTCTCCATTTGTTGATTATTGTCATTTTGACAATAAAGAATAGCAAAATTTCGTATATATCTCACATAAATTAAAGGTAATAATGGCAGGCCGTAGTCAAGTACACAACTAACCAAAGAGCATACCTATGACTAGCTATACGGCAATAAACCTCATTAAGCGTCCTCAAGCGGGTCCGATCAGTTCGGAACTATTTGAAGTGGTGCAGAAACCGATACCGCAAGTTGGCCCCGGTGAAATCTTAGTCAAACAAAATCATATGTCTTTAGACCCGGCGATGTTTGGCTGGATGAGCCCAGACACAGAAAGCTACATTGCACCGGTCGAATTAGGTACCGTCATGCGCAGCTCTGGTGTGGGTGAGGTGGTAGCAAGTAAGCATCCTGATTTTCAAGTTGGGGATCGAGCCATGGGTATGATGGGTTGGCAAGAATATGCACTTGGCCATGGTGCAGGCTTCAATAAAGTAGAAGTGCCACTGCCTGATGAAACCATATTATCCATATTTGCCTTGCCGGGTTTAACGGCTACCCAAGGGCTTTTTAATGTGGGTAAACCCCAGCAAGGTGAAACCATTATCGTCACCGGTGCGGCAGGATCTGTGGGTTCATTAGTAGGCCAGTTGGCCAAGGCCGAGGGTCTTAATGTTATTGGCGTGGTCGGCACTGATGAAAAAGCAGACTGGATTGTTAATAAGCTGGGTTTTGATGGTGCCATTAATTATCAATCTAGTGAGTTAGATGGTCAGTTAGCTAAACTAGCCCCCAATGGTATCGATCTGTATTTTGAAAACACCGGCGGCCCCATTCAAAATCTGATATTTGAACGTATGAATGCTCATGGTCGGGTAGTGGTGTGTGGCATGATTGCTGACTACAGCAAACCAGTTCCAAGCCCTGGCCCGAATTGGATTCCTATTATTAAAAAACGCCTGACTATTCAGGGCTTCACTATGCCAGATCACTTTGCAGAAGTGCCTAGTTTGCTAGCCAAGTTAACGCCTTATGTCATGTCTGGAAAAATCAAACACCGTTCTCATGTGCTTGAGGGTTTGGAGTCAGCAATAGAAGGCTTAAATTTGTTCTTTACTGGTGAAAATAAAGGCAAGTTAATGGTTAAGCTTTAACGAGGGTGTGCTTCTCTTGAGCATAATCAATGACGGTGAAAACAAAGGAAAATCAATGGTTAATTTCGAATGCAACTATATTTCCTGTTACCCTTAGCCGTTATAATTAAGACATCCGTTTTGTCCAGGAATGCTTTTATGAATGTGCCTCTTTTGTACTGCCGTGCAAGCCCGTGAATTGGATCGCTTAACCATCGAGCAGGGGGCGTTGCCGGTTACGAGTTAATGTCTCGTGCCAATACCAACGCAGCCCTTGTGGTAGGCGTTAGCTTATTATTTATGGAAATTAAGGAGTGATGATGAAACTTCAAAAATTGGGCGGTATAGCCGCCTTAATTGAAGCATTGGCTTATATAGTGGGCTTTGCTGTCTTACTGGTTTTTTTATCTCCAGAGCATGTAGATACAATGTCACAGTTTGATAAATTAACTTTTAAGGTTGAGAATCTTATAATACTGCAGTTGTGGTATTTATTTATATATGTTGTTTTTGGGATAGTCCTCGTGGTGCTAGCAACCGCATTGTATGAGCGGATGAAATTGTACGCCCCCTCTACACTATCTATAGCCTCTGTACTTGCTTTTATCTGGTCAGGTATGGTTATTTCCAGTGGCATGGTTGCCAGTATTGGTTTAGGAAAGGTGGCAGGAATTTATGAAACTAATCCAGAACAAGCCCTTCTTATATGGGAAGTCGTAGAAATTATACAAGACGCTATTGGTGGCGGTGTAGAAGTTGTCGGTGGCATATGGATTCTTTTAATTAGCTGGGTGGCATTAAAAAATACTGTTCTGCCAAGAGTTGTTAGTTTTGTTGGCTTAATTGCTGGCGCCGCAGGTATTCTTACCATCATTCCTGTATTTGGCGAGTTAGGTGCTATTTTTGGGCTAGGTCAAATATTTTGGTTTATTTTCCTTGGTGTTTATATGTTACGCCACGAAAACAGTCGTACAGGTTAGCTTTATCGTGCTTCTGCGCAAGCTGCAATAATCTCAAGAGCTTTAGCGGATTAACGTTGATTTCCCTTTCTGGGTAGTATTTTTTGATTGTGGAGCAGTCCGTATTGGTGTCTCCCGTTCATTATTAAACGCTGGCTGTTAAAATGGCTGCAGTTGTGGACTGCTAACAAGTCAATCCTAACAGAAGCTATACTTTTTTTACCCTTGGCGGTTATAGTTAAGACATCAATTTTGTGCAGGAATGCCTTTATGAATGTGTCTCTCTATACCGCCGCGCAAGCCCGCGAATTGGATCGCTTAACCATTGAGCAGGGGGGCATTGCCGGTTACGAGTTAATGTCTCGTGCCGGGGCCTTTAGCTTTGCTCAGCTGCAGCAACATTGGCCCCGTAGCCAAAGGCTGCTGGTATTATGTGGCAAGGGTAATAACGGCGGCGACGGTTATGTGGTGGCCGAGTTGGCCCGACAAGCAGGCATGCAGGTATTAGTGTGGTCTGCTTGTGACCCGCAAACCTTGAGTGGCGACGCTTATCAGGCTTATCGGCATTGCCAGTTAAATGTGACTGCGGGCCAGAGAAATTTGCCTTTGCATAATGTCGATGTGGTAGTTGATGCCATGTTAGGTACCGGTCTCCAAGGTTCTGTGCGGGGCATCTATGCGCATTGGATTGAACAGGTTAATCAGTCTAGTCATGCCGTGCTATCCATTGATATCCCATCTGGTTTGTGTGCCGACACGGGCCGGATGTTAGGTTGTGCCTTAAAAGCGGACGTGACCACCACATTTATTGGCCGCAAACAGGGGTTGTATACCGGCCAGGCTCGTGACCATGTAGGTGTCTTGGCCTTTTCTGATTTGGGGGTGCGCGATAGTGTTTATACTCAATTGCATAGTCAGGCCAGTGTATTTGGTATGCACGCATCTGTTGAGTTGCCTAAGCGTGGCCAGACTAGTTACAAAACTCACCATGGTCATGTGTTTGTGGTGGGTGGTGATACTGGCACCTTTGGCGCAGTGGTGCTGGCCGCTCAAGGGGCGGCTCGATCAGGGGCCGGTTTGGTGTCTATATATACCCAACCACAACATGGAGCATGGGTCACCATGGCACAGCCTGAACTAATGCTGGTGCGAGATAATTGGCAGCAAGCCAGTGTATTGGTGGTGGGGCCAGGCTTGGGTCAGGATGAGTTTGGTCAGCAGGCCTTCGCTTATGCTTTAGCGCAGAATAAACCCATGGTGGTGGATGCAGATGCTTTGAACTTGTTGGCTCAGCACCCCTTAAGGCGCAATGATTGGTTATTAACACCCCACCCCGGCGAAGCGGCTAGGTTGTTGCAGTGTTCTGTAGCTGATATTGAGGCCGACCGCTTTGCAGCTGTAAGGCGGTTGCAAAACAAGTTTGGCGGCGCCGTAATTTTGAAGGGGGCCGGTACTGTCATTTGTGGGCCAAGCCAACATGTATTCGTGTTGGCTGTGGGTAATGCGGGCATGGCCAGTGCCGGTATGGGGGACGTTTTGGCAGGTGTTTGCGGCGCTCTTTTGGGGCAGGATCATGATGTAGAAGAGGTGGCAAAAATGGCGGCTTGGCTGCATTCAAAGGCTGCCGATTTGGCCGCCAAGGACGGCCAACGTGGCCTGTTGGCTAGTGATTTGTTGCCGTTTATTCGGCGTTTAGTCGCTTAGCTTCACTGGTTGTTGATAGGCTATTTACCCTTCCAAACCGGGTCACGTTTTTCACTAAAGGCTTTGGCTCCTTCGAGGTTGTCTTCGCTATCATATAAGGTGTCTACGCTAGCGAACTGCCGTTTAGTGATATTGTTCATAGCATCTTGGAAAGTCATGGCTTCAGCGGCGCGAGTGATTTCCTTGATGGCGGCATACACCAAAGGCGGTCCACTGGCCAGTTGTTGGGCCACTTCTTGCACTCGTTGGGCCAGTTGCTCGGTGGGCAGCACTTCATTCACTAGCCCCCATTGTTTGGCTTCGGACGCATCAATCCAGCGACCGGTGAATAACATTTCCATGGCTACGTGGTATGGAATGCGCTTGGGCAGTTTTACGGTTGCGGCATCAGCCACCGTGCCGGAATTGATTTCGGGCAGGGCAAAAGACGAGGTGTCGGTGCAATAGATGAGGTCCGCCGACAAGGCCAGTTCAAAACCACCGCCGCAAGCCATGCCGCTTACTTGGGCGATCACTGGTTTGTTCAGGTCACGCAGTTCTTGGATGCCGCCAAACCCGCCTACGCCATAGTCACCATCCACGGCATCGCCTCCAGCGGCCGCTTTAAGGTCCCAGCCTGCGCAAAAAAAACGATCGCCAGCGGTTTTTATAATGGCCACACGCATTGCTGGATCATCGCGAAACTGTTTGAAGGCCTCTCCCATTAGGCGACTAGTGGTTAAGTCAATGGCGTTGGCTTTGGGTCGATTCAGTTCAACTTCAAAAATGCCGTCATGACGGGTGATGTTGACAACTTGTTCACTCATGGGGAGCTCCACTAATGGCTTTTTTTCAGTATAAGGACTTGGGATGGTTAAACTTGATTATAAGCGTCATGTAATTGATGGTTTTCTCAAATATAAATATTAACAGCTTTTCTTCCTAAGAGGTCGTGCTACAAAGCTATCTGCACAAGAACAGCGTATAATAGGCCCATAGTTTTAAATTGGTTGACACAATGACAGTTGAAAAAGATCCTCATGCAAAACGTGAGGCAGCAAAATACCAAAAACCCATCCCTAGTCGTGAATTCATTATTCAACTATTACGTGAACGCAGCGGTCCCGCTACTATGCGACAGTTGGGTTTTGAGCTGGGCTTGTTTGATTTGGATGAGGTGGAAGGTTTGCGTCGTCGCTTACGAGCAATGGAGCGTGACGGGCAACTTATTAGTGACCGCAAGGGTGCTTATGGTGCCGTAAGCAAAATGGACCTGATCTTGGGGCGCATTATTGGTCACCGTGATGGTTTTGGATTTCTTAAGCCCGACGATGGCTCAGAAGATTTGTTTTTGCATCATCGCCAGATGCGTATGCTAATGGATGGCGATAAGGCCTTGGCCCGTTTAATTGGTGTAGATCGCAAGGGGCGTCCTGAAGCGAGCATTGTTGAAGTCACAGAGCGCAATACGCAGCAGATTGTTGGTCGTTTTTATAACGAGTCTGGTGTGTGTTTTGTGCGGCCTGATAATCAGCGGATTAATCAAGATGTGTTGATTGCCGCAGACTCAGTGTTACAAGCCAAAAGTGGCCAATATGTTGTGGTGGATATTACCCAGCAACCAACCAAACGGAGCCAGCCTATTGGTCATGTAGCCGAAGTGCTGGGTGAGCATATGGCGCCGGGCATGGAAATAGACGTGGCCATTCGCAATCATGGCATCCCCCATGAATGGCCTGCTGAAGCTACCGCCCAAGCCAAGACCTTGTCGCCTGAGGTAGAAGAAGCCGACAAGGTTGACCGGGTGGACTTACGCAAGTTGCCATTTATTACTATTGATGGTGAGGATGCTCGTGACTTTGATGACGCTGTCTATTGCCGTAAAAAGCGTTTAGGTGGTTGGCGTTTGTATGTGGCTATTGCTGATGTAAGTCATTATGTGCGAGTTGATACGCCACTGGATGACGAGGCTCACCGCCGGGCAACCTCAGTATACTTCCCGGAGCGCGTGGTGCCCATGTTGCCCGAAGCTATCTCCAATGGCTTGTGCTCTTTGAATCCTCATGTCGATCGTTTGGTCATGGTTTGCGAGATGACAGTGAGCGCCAAGGGCAAATTGTCGGGCTACAGTTTTTATGAGGGCCTGATTCATTCCCATGCTCGTATGACCTATACCCAAGTAGGAGCCATGCTGGATGCTAAAGATCCGAATAATCAGTCAATGCGACAAAGTCATAGTGGTATTTGTCAGCCCATAGATGAGCTTCATCATCTATACAAGGTCCTACGCAAGGCACGCAGTGAGCGTGGTGCCATTGATTTTGAAACTCAAGAAACGCGCATTGTGTTCGGGGAAGAGCGCAAAATTGATGAAATCGTGCCAGTAGTGCGCAATGATGCTCACAAGCTAATCGAGGAGTGCATGTTGTGCGCCAATGTGAGCACTGCCAAGTTTTTGGCTAAGCACAAACTCACTAGCCTATTCCGCGTGCACAAGGGGCCCAAGCCCACTAAGCTGGAAAATCTGCGTAGCTACCTTGGCGAATTAGGCTTAAGCCTGCCTGGCGGTGTTGATCCTCGGCCAGAAGATTACCAGGCCTTGTTAGAGCGGGTAAAAGATCGTCCAGAAGCCAGTTTAGTGCAAACTGTATTATTGCGCTCTCTCAGTCAGGCCGTCTATACGCCAGAAAATGAAGGTCACTTTGGACTTGGTTATGATGCCTATGCCCACTTTACGTCCCCGATTCGTCGTTACCCCGACTTGCTGGTGCATCGAGCTATTCGAAGCGTGATCCAAAGCCATCAGTCCAGTCGTTATATCAAACGAATAAGCTCCACTAATAAGCAACCAGTTCGGCCTTGGTATCCTTATTCTGCCGAGCAGGTGGCAATATTAGGAGAGCATTGTTCAATGGCCGAGCGTCGTGCCGATGAGGCCAGTTGGGAAGTGGTTGGTTGGCTCAAGTGCGAATATATGAAAGGCCATATTGGTGATCAGTTCAAGGGCACAATCAATGCCGTTACCAGTTTTGGTATCTTCGTTGAGTTGGATGATGTGTTTGTTGAAGGACTGGTGCATATTAGTTCTTTGCCTGGTGATTATTATCACTTTGATCAAGCCAAAAATCGCTTGCAGGGGGAGCGTTCTGGCCGCAGTTTTCGTCTAGGTGATAGTTTGCAGGTGAAAGTGATTCGTGTGGATCTGGATGAAAAGAAGATCGACTTTGAATTATCTGAAGCACGCGCTAAAAACGGCAAAAAAGATAGCTATGGCAAAGGCAAGGGCCAGAGCAAGCGACGTAGAAAACGTTAGAGAATAAGTGATGAAACAAGTGGAATTTGTTTTTGGCTTGCACGCCGTGCAAACCAAGCTGCAGCGCAACCCTGAACAGGTGCAAGAAATTTGGCTGCAACAAGGGCGTGAAGATAAACGTTTGCAGAAGTTACAAGTGCTAGCTGCCGAACAGGAAATAGCGACCCACGTGGTAGCGCGTAAAGAATTAGATCAGCGTGTGAGGGGGCGCCATCAAGGTGTTGTCGCAGCTTGTACCCCAAGCCCAGCTAAAACCGAAGCTGATCTCAATGAGTTGCTGCAAAACTTGTCTGAACCCGCTTTCTTATTGGTTTTGGACGGTGTTACTGACCCCCATAACCTGGGTGCCTGTTTGCGCACAGCTGACGCTGCTGGCGTGCATGCGGTGATTGCTCCTAAAGATAAGTCAGCGAGCCTTAATAGCACGGTGTCCAAAGTAGCCTGCGGGGCGGCCGAAAGTGTGCCATTTGTGCAAGTGACCAATTTGGCACGTTGTTTAAAGAGCTTGCAAGAACAGGGTGTGTGGGTGACTGGCACAGCGGGCGAAACAGAGCAGTTGGTGCATCAGGCAGACTTAAGCGGCCCACTGGCTTTGGTTATGGGGGCTGAAGGTGATGGCATGCGGCGCTTAACCCGTGAGTTATGTGATCAACTGATAAAGATTCCCATGGCAGGAGAGGTGAGTAGCCTCAATGTCTCTGTGGCGACCGGCGTGTGTTTGTTTGAAGCAGTGCGTCAGCGTCAAGGCGTGAGCTAATTAAAGACTGTTTTTCAGTTCTGCTCTTCTCTTTTTCATGTGGCTATTAAGGTCTTCTTCATGACCAAATACGGCTATATCCCACATATCAATTAATTAGTGGTGTACTTCATAATGGGTAGCTCCCGCGGCAGTCCTTTCTAAGCATTTCCAGTACATATTATCAGCAGTGTTTGGCAGTTTTTTTATAATCCAAAATACGGGTAGTATAAGTTTGAACAAGTTGCACTAAATCATTTTACTAGGTAACCACAGGCTTAACTCGGGGATCAGTACTAGCACACCGATACGAATGACATCAACAACAACAAACAGCACGATAGCTTTACTTAGGCTGGTAATATTTAGTTTCTTATCTATGCCAACTAGAATAAATAAGTTCATTCCTACGGGGGGGGTAATTAGCCCTATTTCTACAACCGATACCATTAATATACCGAACCATATGGGGTTAAAATCAAGGGATATGATCAGTGGGAATACAAATGGAAGTGTAAGTAATATCATACTTAGTGCATCCATAAACATGCCAAGAATTATGAAAAATAGAAGTAAGAATATTAGAATCACATACCGGTTCGCATCTAAGTTGGCTACCCAGTCTACTAACACTTGAGGCAGCATTGTGCTTTCAATGAAGAAGTTAAATAATGCTGTTCCTATTAATATGAGAAAAATCATGCCGCTAATGGCTGCTGTTTCAAGTAAGCAATCTTTGCACAGATTTATTGAAAGTCTTTTTCTTAGCAACGTTAATATTAGAGCCCCCATAACGCCGATTGCCGCCGCTTCAGTTGGTGAAAACCAGCCAGCATAAATACCCCCAATGACCACACCAAACAGCAAGGCGACGTGCCAAACACCAGCCACGGCTTTGATGCGTTTACTAAATGAAAAGGTGGGTGTTACAGGCCCGGCTTCTGGGTCAAGTTTTACCTTAAAGCGTATAGCTAGCATATAGAGAAAGGTAGCCAGTAAACCAGGCAATAAGGCGGCTGCAAACATTTGCCCTACTGATTCTTCGGTTAAAATGGCATAAATAACCATGATTATACTGGGAGGTATTAAAACGCCCAAAGTACCACCAGCGGCTACAGAAGCTGCGGCAAAATTTTCCTCATAGCCGGCTTTTTCCATTTCAGGTAGCGCGACTCTTCCCATTGTGGCAACAGTGGCTAGACTGGATCCACAAATCGAACCAAAAGCAGCACAAGCTCCTACTGTGGATATGGCCAGACCGCCTTTGAAGTGCCCCACAAATGCTTGCGTTGCTCGATATAGATCTTTTGAGAGTCCTGCATGGGCAGCAATGGTGCCCATTAGTATAAATAATGGCACAACGGAAAGGCCGTATGGAAAAACTGCCTCGAATGGTAGAGACCCCAAAATGAAGGCCGTGCTGTAGGCTCCCTTAATAATAACGCCCCCTACTATTCCAATAATGCCCATAGCTATAGCTACAGGAATTTTAATGGAAATAAGAAGCAGTAATATTATAAAGGCAACAAAACCAATCGTCGGATCTGACATTTCAAAGCTCACTAAAATAAATATAAATCGATCAATAATCTATTGGCTATTCTTTAAAAAAATGTAGGCAGAGTTGAGGCGTATTGATATGTACAGAAGTAACCAAGCGACACTTAATCCAGATCCAGTGACTAGTGGAATCCAATAGTACACTTTGCTTAAACCTAGCGTCATGGTGGTATCGTTATATGACCACTCCAATAAACCTTGTTGGGTGCCAAAATACGCGATGCTAGACATTAACGTTAAACTGCAAATTAGGCTTAAGGCTTCTGTAACAGCTTTAACTTTGACTGAAAAGCGCTCTGCAAATACATCGACTGACACATGTTTGTGAGCAGAAAAAGCAAACGGTATGGCACTAAATGCGGCGCACATGACCGCTAATTGAACTATCTCAACTACTCCCTTAATTGACCAGCCAGTAGTTTTTCGACTTACAACATCAATGAAGGTTACAACTACTGCGAACACGAGTAGAAGCATTCCTCCCCAAGCGAAGCGCTGGATCAAACTTTCTAATAAAGAGAAGGCTTTATCTAACATATCTAATTTTCTTAAAAATAGTGTGGCTGCTGAATACGGTCAGTATAGCTATCACCGCGGCCATTTCCAAAACAACCGCCTATGCCGATATTCTTATAATACGAGGCATAGGCGTTCATCGGTTGCTATTTATTGTATTTTGCGGCGATGGATTTTACTTCATCATACAGAGATTGTGGGTTTTCAACCCCCTGATCTGCTAGCGCCTTCAGGTATGGGCCAACGGCTTGCTTGGCTTTCTCTCTCCACAATACACGCTCTTCGTCTGTCAATGAAATGATGTTATTGCCTGCTGATTTAGTTGCATTGAGACCTTTAGCATCCCACTGATTCCACCACTCTCCAAGGCGATTAACTAGGTCGCGACCTGAGATTGAATCAACACAGTTGCGTTCATTATCACTTAAACTATTGTATTTGCCTTCATTCATAACAAAGTAGAAAGAAGTAGTGTATAAGTTTGCGTCAACGTGACTGTCTAGCACTTCATATAATTTCATTCCGCCAATAGCGTCCCATGGGAACACGGTACCATCAATGACACCTTTTTGGAGGTTTTCATAAACCTGTGTTGGTGGCAACCCTACCGGGTTAGCGCCCAACTGCTCTAGCATTATGGAAACAGCTAGACTAGGAAACCTGATTCGCAATCCTTCCAGATCCTTAGGCGTTCGTGCTGGTTCACCTTTAGTGTGAATGAGACCGGGGTTGTGACCATGCAGGGCTAGCACTTTCAGACCTTCAAATTCATCGGCAAGTAAGCCTTGTTCATGCATGTCCCACAGCGTGTTAGATACTGAGGATGCGCTGTCAAAAATCAAAGGTAGATCAACTATTGAGGTGCGGGGTAGGCGTCCTCGTGGCACTCCAGTTAGGCCATGAGCTACATCTACTACGCCCGCCTTCACTTGGTCGATCTGCTTTGCAATGTGACCGAAAGCAGAGCCAGCTGGTGAGAATTGCACATTCATTTCACCATTTGTGCACTTGTTTAGATCGGCTGCCCAGTTCTCCATGAACACCGCTTGAAATGGGTGTTTGGCGGGCATAAAATGGCTCACATTCAGATTAGCAGCTTGTGTTTCGGCAACAAAACTGAGGACAATGGTTGTTGTTAAGAACTTTATTATTTTCATTTTTTCACCTTACTTACTAAGTCAAATGGTTTTTTTATAGGGCACTAACTTTTGGTTAATTGCCCCAAAAATAGAAAGGCCTTGGTCGTTCAGCATTTCAATTTGGATGGTATCTCCAAACTTCATGAATTCAGTTTTTGGCTGCCCATAGGTAATTGTTTCAATCATTCTTAGTTCAGCGATACATGAATAGCCTTTGCCACCCTTGGATATTTCTTCTCCGCAACCGCCGTCCTCGGATTTGTTTGAAACTGTGCCTGAGCCAATAATGGTGCCCGCAGTTAGTGGCCTGGTTTTAGCCGCATGGGCGACCAGTTCAAAAAAATTAAAAGTCATATCCACACCGGCATTGGGTATGCCAAATAACTCATTGTTGAGCACGGATCTTAAAGGTAGGCTCACTTTTCCACCGCCCCAAGAAGCCCCAAGCTCATCGGGCGTTACCGCTACTGGTGAAAATGCACTTGATGGTTTGGATTGGAAAAAGCCAAAACCCTTGGCTAACTCAGTTGGAATTAAATTTCTTAGTGAAACGTCATTAACAAGCATCAATAATTTTATTTTGTCTTCGATGTTACCTGTGCAGCTTCCCATGGGTACATCTGATACAACTACGGCAATTTCAGCTTCAAAGTCCACACCATATGCTTCTGTTTCTGTTTCTATATCATCATGAGGCGATAGAAACGAGTCGGCTCCCCCTTGATATATCAATGGATCTTCCCAAAATGTATTAGGAAGTTCTGCGCCTCTAGCTTTGCGCACGAGTTCGACGTGGTTGACATAGGCCGAACCATCTGCCCATTGAAAGGCTCTAGGAAGTGGTGAACAACAATCTTCTTGGTTAAATGCCTTGGCTTCTTTGCTGGCATTATTGTTAAGTTTTTCATATTCGGCTGTGAGCCGATCTTGTACATGATTCCAGTTATCCAGCGCAAATTGCATTGTTGGGGCAATTTGCGGTGCCGCAGCGCAGCAACTAAGGTCTTTTGACACGACCACTAGCTCGCCATCACGAGTGTTGTTTTTTAACGAGGCCAATTTCACTTCAGTACCCTTGCTCTACTCAAATTCTTGTTGGTGCATCCATTGCGCATGATTAGGTGCCTTTTTTGTTTTATCCCATTCATCAAGCATCTCCCACTTAACGGCGTCGAGACGTTTAGCCATTTCTTCTGTGCCAGTATTTACAGCTAGTTCTAGGCGATGGCCGCTCGGGTCTCTGAAATAAATCGACTTGAAGATTGTGTGATTGGTTGGTCCTATAACTTCAATTCCATCAGACTCGAGTTTTCTTTTGGCTGCCATCATCTCTTGCTCAGTCTCCACTTCCAGCGCAAGGTGCTGAACCCATGTAGGTGTATTTGGATCTCTACCCATTGGTGGTGAGTTGGGGATTTCAAAAAACGCTAGTATGTTTCCTGCGCCGGCATCTAGAAAAATGTGCATATAGGGGTCAGGTTCTTTTGTTGAGGGCACTGAATTTTCAGCGATAGCTAGTATGAAATCCATTTCCAAGTATTTTTTATACCATTCAACTGTTTCTTTCGTGTCGCGACATCGGTAGGCAACATGGTGAATTTTTTGGATAGCCATTTTAAAGTCCCATAGTTATTAATTTATTCCAATAGTGGTTAGAACTTTTTGTTAATTATTCGTTTCAAGTGAAACAAAGTCAAGATATATTTTTAATGTATTTTTATAATTTTTTATTTTCTATTTAAATAAAACCAATCTATATTACAAAATATTAATAAAAATCAATATATTAAGATTTCTTATGAAACTGTGAAGTTATGAAAAATCACAAATTTTCATAATTCTATTCCGTTTCAAATGAAATTATAATAAACTATTTGGTATATGGTGTTACGCATCATGGGGGCAGGTTGATCTGTTAAGTATGTTATTTCCATGAAATTATTGACATGAAATTGGCCATCAAATTGTTGTTATCGACTGCACTAAAGTAAAGCGCCAGACCGCTAGAGGAATATAATTATGGAAAGTAATCTCGGGCAAAAGAAATTCGAGTTATCTACTTACTTCCCATACTTGGTGCGTATATTTGGCCAGCAGGTTTCTGGTTCGGTTAAGAATGTGTACGAAACAGAATGTGGCTTGAGTGTATCTGAGTGGCGAACACTAGCAGTGCTAAATGAAATGGCTCCCCTGTCTGCAAAAAATATTGTAATGCATTCTAGTATGAATAAGGTCAAAGTGTCGCGCGCAGTGGCAAGTTTGATAAAGCGTGAATACATTGAAAGCCATATTGATCCAGCAGACCAGCGTTGCAATCTTATCAGGCTCACACGCAAAGGTCGTAGGATAATGGAACACTTGATTCCCATGGTGAAAAAGCTTGAGGAGGAACTTTTAGATGGTATTTCCATAGAGGAATATCAGCTTTTATTAAGATTGATGCAAAAAATTAGAACGAACGCAGAGCTTGCTATTAACAATTCAAAATTCAACGACGAAGGCGAAAAATAGCTTAATGATTGAACTTTATACCTATTGGCGATCGTCGGCTGCCTATCGAGTACGAATTGGTCTGGCGATCAAGCAATTGGATTACATAAGTATTCCCACACATCTTTTAGATAAAGGTGGAGAGCATTTGACCCCACAGTATGCAGAAATCAATCCGCAACAACTCCTGCCGACACTTGCCGTAGAGGCGAATTATAAGTTAACGCAGTCTGTAGCTATTCTAGAGTATCTGGAAGAGGTCTACCCAGAATACCCTCTGCTGCCCAAAAACCCGATTGAGCGAGCACAAGCACGAGCTGTAGCCCATGCCATTGCAATGGAGATTCATCCTCTTAACAACTTGCGAGTGCTGAAGTACCTGCAGAAACAACTCAACGTGACTGAGCAGCAAAGAAATAATTGGTATGAGCATTGGGTTAGTGTCGGGTTCGAGGCGATTGAACATCAGCTTTCTAGGCAGGAACATTGTTCTCAATATTGTTTTGGCGCAGCGCCAAGTTTAGCGGATGTTTGTTTGGTGCCGCAGGTATACAATGCTCTCAGATTTACAATTAATATTAGCCAATACCCGAACATTTCCCGTATCTACGATAACTGCATGGCCCTGGATGCATTTGCTATAGCGGCTCCTAATGCGCAATTGGATGCTGGCATTTAAATTTTTCTGTTGTTTCCGACGCAGTTGGTCGGGGTTGTTAACAATCTAGTTTGGCATCCCCAGATTTTATCAGAGTCAGTTTTTCCTGAGATGGTAGGTCCGTATCTAAAGATAGAGAGCCACACGATTATACAAGCTCACTGTTCTAACTCTGCCAAGAGCAAGTCTTTGGCTTGGTTGATTTGGCTGGCCAGATAGGTGCTACCGCCCTTGTCAGGGTGATTTTTGGCCATCATGCTTTTATGGGCGGCGAGGATGTCTGCTTTATTAGCGCCTGCTGCAAGTTCCAATATCTGCCGTGCGGTGGCCACGTCCATGGGGCCGCTAGTGGCTTGTGTGGTGGGTTTGTCTTTTTGCATAGCTTGCAGTTGGCGCCACAAGCCAAAGGCTTGCAGTACAGGCCTGCCATAGACCACTAAACCGCCTAACAAGCTCATGGCAATGGGCCACAGTCCGCGCATGGCTAGCGCCGCCGCAATGATCAACACGACTATGACAACAAAACGTAGTAAAAACGGTTTACCATTTTTGGGTGCGCGGCGCAGTAGTTGGCGCACGGTTAGGGCAACGATGAGTATACCTAAGAGCCATAGAATTAAGATCATGGCTTGCCTCCTTGCTGTAAAATTTGTTGTTGCGCTAATTGGGCTTGTTCTTGCATTACTAGGCGTCGTCGTTCACGTAGTAACAATATCATAACAATAATAAAGGCGCCTGTGTCGGCAATAGGGAAGGCCAGCCATAGGCCTTTTAGGCCATAAAATGCTGGCAGAATCAGCAGCCCAGGTAGCAGGAGAACGTAGATGCGCAAAGACGACAAAAATAACGCTTCCCGGGCCTTGCCAATGGCTTGGAAGAAAGCGCTGGCCAGGCCATGGGCATTGGCGAGTGGAAAAGCCATAAATACCCATAGGGCAATACCGGCTGCAGCATGAATTAGCTCAGTTTGTTTAGTAAAAATACCAATAATTGGGTAGGGTGCCAAGGTCATAATGGTGCTCATTAATAAACCGTAGCACAGGGCAATGGTGAGCCCAACCTTGACGGTGCTGCGTACCCGGCTGTATTGCCTGGCGCCGTAGTTGTAACCAGCTATGGTTTGGAAGGCAATGGTTATGGCAATCAATGGCAAGATGGCGAACATGACTAGGCGACCAATTAGGCCATAGGCGCTGATATACAGGTCATTATCAATGTCTGATATCTGGGCGAGTGAAAAATTGGTGAAAGCAATAAAGATAGATACACCCGCATGGGAAATGAGAATAGGAATGCCTAGGATAATAATCTCATTGAGAACTTTGTTGTCTGCAGGGTAGGCAAATGGCCGGATTTTTAATTGAGTTTTGTTAGCTATGAAAAACCAAAAGCCAATAGCCATGGCCACAAATTGCGAAATGACTGTGGCATAGGCCACACCTTCTACCCCGGATTCCAAGCCAAAAATGAATACCGCATCCAAAATAATGTTGAGGACGGCAGATAGGGTCATGGTGGCCATCATATACATGGCTTTGCCTTCAGCTCGTAATGCATCCGCTGGAATTTGATTGATCATGCATATGGGAATGCCTATCAAGGTGATGGGCAGCAAGTAATCTACGGCATAGGGCATTAATGCATCTGATACGCCCATAAACATCAGAATTTCTTGCATGTTGATGTAGATGCCGAGGCTCAGCACAATGGCAAATCCTAAGGCTAAGCGCATGGCCATGTCGATGGTGGCTTGCGCCGCCTCAGACTTTTTAGCACCTAGTTGACGGGCGACTATGGATGCCATGCCGCTGCCAATTAGAGTGGCTAGGGCGATAATAAACATTTGGATTGGAAAAACGATGGAGATACCGCCCATGGCATTGGTGCCCAAGGCGCGGGTGACAAAGATGGCGTCGACCACGTTGTAGAGACCGTGTACCATCATGCCCACGGCAATGGGTAGGGCGATGCCAAAAAATAGGCCAATAATGGGCTTTTCACCCAAGTGCGCAGTGTCTCTGCTCATAGTTCTTTCTCAATGTGATGTGCAAGCTTGAATGCGGTTACAGCTTGTGTCCTTGTAGCGACTATTATGGCAGTTTGTAAGGATAGCGCCTAGTGTTGATGCATTGGTTCACAAGGAATTAAGGGGTGGGTGTTTGAGGTTTTTAGCTGACCGTAATAATGGCCCCCTTACTGCTTGTGGACAAGGCCGCGCAGCTTGAGTATTAGTGGTGCTATGTGTATAATGCGCCGTTCACATTTTGCATGTGAGTTTTATCACTCCTTGCTTTCGGGCTCCCTGCAATAGTTGCAGAGATGGCTCCGGAGGCTATAACCCATAAGGAGCGCACAATGCGTCATTATGAAATCGTATTTCTGGTACATCCTGACCAGAGCGAACAAGTTCCTGCTATGATCGAGCGCTACAAGTCGGCTATTGAAGCTGACGGTGGTACTATTCATCGTTTGGAAGACTGGGGCCGTCGTCATCTGGCATACCCAATCAACAAAATTCACAAGGCTCACTACGTTCTGATGAACGTTGAATGTACTGGTGAAGTTCTAGAAGAACTGGAAAGTAACTTCCGTTACAACGATGCGGTTATCCGTAACATGGTTGTACGTATGAAGTCTGCCGTAACTGGTGATTCTCCAATCAAATCTGCGGAAAGCCGTGAAGACCGTCGTCGTCAAGAACGTGCACCTAAAGCCGAAGCCCCTAAGGCCGAAGCTGTTGCCGAAGCCCCTAAGGCTGAAGCCCCTGCAGAAGAAGCCCCAGCTGAAGAAGCTGCGGCTGAATAATCAATAGGAGATATTGACCATGGCACGTTTTTTCCGTCGTCGTAAGTACTGTCGTTTCACCGCCGAAGGCGTTACTGCAATCGACTATAAAGATATTGAAACCCTGAAGGGCTACGTTACTGAAACTGGCAAGATTGTTCCTAGCCGTATTACAGGTACTAAGGCTCGTTATCAGCGCCAGCTGGCTACTGCTATCAAGCGTGCCCGCTACGTTGCTCTGTTGCCGTACACAGACGGCCACAAGTAAACTAGGAGGGATACTAAGATGCAAGTAATTCTGCTGGAAAAAGTAGGTAAGTTGGGCGCCCTGGGCGATGAGATTAGTGTTAAGGCTGGTTATGGCCGTAACTTTTTGATCCCTCAAGGCAAGGCTGTTCCTGCTAATAAAGCTAACAAAGAGTCATTCGAAGCTCGTCGTGCTGAACTAGAAGCCGCTGCTGCTGAAAAGCTAGCTGCAGCACAAGCACGCGCTGACGCTATGAGTGAATTGGTTATCACCATTGCTGCTAACGCTGGTGATGAAGGCAAACTGTTTGGTTCTATCGGCACTAAGGACATCGCTGATGCTCTTGGCGTTGCTGGCCACACTGTTGATAAGTCTGAAATTAAGTTACCTGAAGGCGCATTGCGCAACATCGGTTCTTACGTTATCGCTGTACAACTGCACGGTGACGTAAGCGTTGATGTTTCTGTTCAGATTGACGCTGAATAAGATTTATTAAGGCTTTAAAAAACCCGCTCTTAGCGGGTTTTTTTGTGCCTGAAAAAATCAAGTTTGGTTGTGTTCCGTTTCATTTACCGTCGTGCTGGGTAAATTCTTAATACTGCGCAGACGGCCGATCACATCACTACGAACATTATCGTTGATTAACATCTCGGCAATACTTTCGGCTTGTTGTTCTCCTATGCCTTGGTCTTCAATAAGGTCAGCCAAAAAATAAAGTACGTCCGTGCGGTTGTCCATTTCTTTGGCTTGCTTGAGGTCCATAAATTCTCCAATAACTTGGTCGTTTCTGCCGATTACCTGATGTAGGGTGCGTATAGCCATAGGGTCTCCAATTACATATACTGTATATGCATACAGTATATGTAATTAGCTAATAAAAGTCACGACTTACAAACGATGAAATTGTTGCGCTTCTAAGCTATCATTGCCCTCTTACATTAAAATATGAACAGTCAGTTTTAAGAGACCGATATGGCCACCAATGTTTCCTCTATAACCAGCGATCAGGAGCTGGATGCCCTCAAGGTGCCACCCCAATCAATCGAAGCTGAACAATCGGTACTTGGCGGCTTAATGCTAGATGACATGGCGTGGGACCGAGTTGCTGAGTCGGTGGCTGAGGTTGATTTTTATCGTCAGGACCACAAACTCATATTTCGGGTTATGGCCAAGCTGGTGGGTGAAGGCCGACCTATTGATGTCATTACTCTTGCTGAAGAACTAAGCCGCATTGACGAGTTGGAAACGGCCGGTGGACTTGCCTATCTAGGGGAGCTAGCTAAGAATACACCTAGCGCTTCCAATATTACCTCCTATGCTAATATCGTGCGAGAGCGCGCTATCTTACGGCAGCTTATTGGTGTTGCCAATGACATAGCCGACAGTGCGTTCCACACGGCTGGACGTTCTTCTGCAGATGTTTTGGATGAGGCCGAACGCAAGGTGTTTGAAATTGCCGAGGACCGTCCGAAAGAAGGCGGGCCTTTGCCGGTTAACCCCATTCTTAAAAAAGCCGTTGAACGTATTGATGAGCTGTTTACTGCTGGCGATGAGTTGACGGGGTTGACCAGCGGCTTTACCGATCTGGATAGTAAAACAGCAGGTTTGCAGAATTCTGATTTAATCATTGTGGCAGGTCGTCCTTCGATGGGTAAGACCACCTTTGCCATGAATATCGTTGAGAATGCCTCGGTCATCGGTGCCGCTCCAGTGTTGGTATTTAGTTTAGAAATGCCAGCCGATCAGCTGATGATGCGGATGTTGGCTTCTCTGGGCCGCATAGATCAGACTCGGGTACGTACAGGCAAGTTAGAACAGGACGATTGGCCCAAACTAACCGGTGCCGTTAACCTGCTAAAAGACAAACCTTTATATATTGATGATACCGCGGGTATTAGCCCTACTGAAATGCGTACACGAGCGCGGCGTATTGCCCGTGAGCACGGTAAGATAGGTTTGGTGATGATCGATTATCTTCAATTGATGCAGATTAAAGGTTTCACTGAGGGTCGCACCGCAGAAATTTCTGAAATATCCCGTTCTCTTAAGGCCTTGGCAAAAGAGCTGGAATGCCCTGTGGTGGCCTTGTCTCAGCTCAATCGTAGTTTGGAACAACGCCCAAACAAGCGGCCAGTGAACTCCGACTTGCGTGAATCGGGTGCCATCGAACAAGATGCCGATGTGATCATGTTCATTTATCGTGATGAAGTCTACAACGAAGATAGCCCCGACAAAGGCAAGGCGGAGATTATTATCGGTAAACAACGTAACGGCCCTATTGGTACTGTGCGTGTGGCCTTTGTTGGTAAGTACAGCCGTTTTGAAGATCTTGTTCACAGTTACGAAGACGACTATGATTCGGAGTAGGGTAAACAGCCTGTAGCTTCATTGATGGAGGTAAATAATGAGTGATCTATTTGATGATTCGAACGAGCCTTCTTTGCCCTATTCTTGGCAACATCTACCCTTTGGTTATGAGTTGGTAACAACCCCTAACGATATTCGTCTTTATGGTCCATTTTCTACGGATCTAGCTGACGCTTTACATGGAGTTGGTGGTCATTGGGAACCGGATTTATTGGCCTATTCTATGCCTCTGGGGAGGCAGCCGCAAATAGACCAAGCATTAAAAAAATACACACAAAGCCAAGATGAATTTGCCTCCGTCATGGCTAAATTGGCAGCTCATTCAGGCCCTAATGAGCAACAAAGGGAGCAGCAACGGCGTCAAAATGCCGTCGCCAATCGTTTAAAAGTTGTCGTCGGGCAATATCAACCGGGTGATCGTTTGAAAGGGCGGACTATTTTGGATTTTGGTCGTCCGTGGCAAGAATTTCCAGGCCTGGAGTGGCACCTTCATCACAAAGGCAAATGTTTGCAGTGTCACAAGTACCGAGGCTTGTCTGGCACTAATGTGTGCCAAACCTGCTCGGCCGAGCAGCAAGGTTTAACCGCCATGACCTATTGCTATGCTTATTTTGATTAGGGTTTAATTACATATGACCAATACACAAGCCAACAACCCCTTACACGGTGTGAAATTAGAGCAAATTGTTTCCCGTCTAGTGGATCATTATGGTTGGCAGGAGTTGGCCAGAAGGGTCGATATTAACTGCTTTAAGAGTGATCCCTCAATCAAGTCGTCACTCAAATTTTTGCGGCGCACGCAATGGGCTCGAGACAAGGTAGAGGCCTTGTACATAGCGGCTTTTGCCAGCCATTCACCCTGGCGTCAGTGAGATTGGCGAAGGGGGTTTCAACCGTTGCTTTGGGTAAGGGCTTGCACTAATGGTCTATTGCCATGCTCACTGTGCTTAGGCACCATGGGTCAAGGTTAATCAATTTTGAAATGCTATGACGGATATAACTAAAGGCCATTGTTTGTGTGGCCAAACTCAGATCCAATTCTCTGGTGATCCTGCTTGGGTGGTCCATTGTCATTGTGAGTCCTGTCGTCGTAATTGCTCGGCTCCTTATACCACTTTTGTGGGGGTGTCCCGTAATCAGGCCGAAATGAAAGGTTGGTATTTGCGCGCATACAAGTCCTCAGAGGGTGTCAAACGCTGGTTTTGTCGCCATTGTGGCAGTCCGGTAGCTTATGATGCTAAGGCTGACAGCGAGCACATACACTTTTATTTATCCGCCTTGCAAAATCCGCAACAGTTCACACCAACAGCCCATGTTTATATTGAAGAGCAGTTAAGCTGGGTGCACTTAGGTGATGATTTGCCTAAGCACCTGAAGTTGCCATAAAGATCTCATTGTGATCCTCAATGAAGGGCTTAGGCGTTGTCGCCTTGCAATAGGGTTGATAGTTTGCCGGGAATGCGCACTGGGCGTTGGCGTTGGTAATCAAAGCAGCACATGTCAGTGGCGCCAGTGGCGACTTGGCAGCCACTGTCAGTTCGGTAAATACGGTACAGCAAGGTAAAGCGGCTGCCGGCCACACAGCCAACCCCCAGCTCAATGGTCAGTTGTTGTTGCAAGAACGCTTGGCTTTTATAATCCACAGCGGCGCTGGTCATGATGGTGCCACAACTGCCCACATCGATTTCGCTCAATCCATCGCTGGCCAACCACAGTACTCGCGCTTCGTGCATGTATCCCAGTATGCGATCATTGCCCACATGGTTGCCATAGTTGAGGTCACTGACACGAACTTGCAAGGAGCAAGAAAATATCGAGGCAAAGTTTTCGGCTTCTGATACACGGCTCACGGGCTTTCCTCAAAGTAGGCGGCTAGCGCTTTGAGCATGCCTTGGCATAAGAACTCCAGGTCTTGTGGGGACATGATATAGGGTGGCATGACATACACTAATTTTCCAAATGGGCGCACCCATACGCCTTCGTCCACCAGCATTTTTTGTATGCGGCCCAAGTCCACAGGTTCCTTGACTTGCAGGACGCCAATGGCCCCTAGGACCCTTACATCTTCCACATAGCTGGCTTGTGCCGCTTTGGCTAGGTGAACTTTTAACCCCTGTTCCAGACCTTTGACTTGGGCTTTCCAATCGCTCTTTTCCAGCAGGTCTAAGCTGGCATTAGCCACGGCGCATGCTAGCGGGTTACCCATAAAGGTTGGTCCATGCATGAAACAACTGGCTTCGCCACGAGAGATAGTGGTGGCGACCTGGCGGCTGGTAAGTGTTGCAGCAAAGCTCATGGTGCCACCTGTGATCGCTTTGCCTAAACATAGAATATCGGGTTGCACATCAGCGTAGTTGCAGGCAAACAGGGCGCCGCTGCGGCCAAAACCCGTGGCAATTTCGTCGGCAATCAAGAGCACGTCGTATTTTTTGCATAGGATGGCGGCCGCCTTCAGCCAGGCAGGGCTATAGAAGCGCATGCCTCCCGCACCTTGCACAATAGGTTCCAATATTAGGCCGGCAATATTCCCGTGGTTGTCTTTTAGTTGTTGTTCTAACTCATCTAAATCCGTGTCGGCTAAGGGCCGCTCGAAACCCAAGGGTGGGGCGTCGCAGAAGTAATGTTGTGGTAATACACTAGCAAATAAAGAGTGCATGCCATTTACCGGGTCACACACAGCCATGGCTCCAAAGGTATCGCCGTGGTAGCCATTGCGCACAGTAAGCATGCGGTTCTTGTTGGCTTGACCTTTGGCATGCCAATACTGCAGGGCCATTTTGATAGCGACTTCTACGGCGACCGAGCCGGAATCGCTGAAGAATACTTTTTCCAAGCCATCTGGGGTCATGGCCACCAAGCGTTGGGCTAAGCGGACCGCTGGTTCATGGGTGATGCCGCCAAACATCACGTGAGACATGTCATTCATTTGTGCCTGCATGGCGGCATTGATGTATGGGTGATTGTAACCGTGAATAGCACACCACCACGAAGCCATGCCATCAATTAGTTGGCGGCCATCAGCTAGATGCAAGCGCACCCCATGGGCACCAACGACAGGATAAGCAGGTGGCGGATTGTCCATGCTGGCATAAGGGTGCCAGACGTGTTGTTGATCCAAGGCGATAAGCTGTTCGTTATTCATGGTATGGGTCTGCTTGGCAGGCTGTAAAAAATGGCTATGGTATCACAGTGTCTGCTGTGCACCGAAGCACCATGGGTAGTGAATGTATTTCTACTCATGATGGTCATATGCATTTTCCTTGCGGCTAGCGCGTTGTTTACGCGGGGGTGATGCTGTTGACTAAAATATGGTCTGCCAGCACCTGCCATTGCACATTCACATTTTGCAAGTGGCAGCCATATACCCGTTGAGGATCTTGTTGATATGCTGGGCGAGGATCGTGGCGTAATACCTGCTCAATCAAAGTTTGTAAAGAGGACTCATTAGCCAAGGCGGCCACGGCTTGGGGGGCATATTGTATGGGCAAGTCTATGGTTTGATCGTCGACGGCAAAACCGCTTAATGCATAAGGTTGTGATTCTACCCATGGTAGATAAGGTTTGATGTCATACACGGGTGTGCCATGTATGAGATCGGCTCCTTCAACGTGTAAGCAAATTTCTTTTTGTGTGGAAACCTTTTTTAGTCGCACTAGTGATAAACCTAAGGGGTTAGGGCGAAAAGTTGAACGTGTAGCAAAAACACCCAACTTGGCGTTACCGCCTAAGCGTGGTGGACGTACCTTGGGTTTCCAGCCTTGCTGAGCCGTGGCATGAAAACCAAAAATCAGCCAAATATGAGAAAACTCCTCTAGCCCTTGGACCGCGTCAGCTTGATTAAAGGGTGCTTGCAACACCACCCGACCCTGAGCGGCTGGTACTAATCCAGGTTGACGTGGGGTGGCGAATTTTTCCTTAAAATCCGATTCGATATAGGCAATAGGTTTTAAGGAAATAACATGGTCTGAATTGGACATAAATGTGGCTAATAAAATTTCGTAGCTGACGTAGAGGTAATTGCTGGTTACAATAGCGCTTCATTAAGATGCACGCAAACCGTTTTATCGCATCCAAGAATTAAAAGGAAACTATTATGGCCCGTAAACCCTATCAAAAAGCCAAGGCCTTGCAAGGTCGTGGTACGTTAACTGCTGTGTCAACAGATGGCCCCCATGTAGAATGGTTAGGCATGCCAGAATACTATATTCATACTCTGAAAATTGAGGATCTTGAATATGCCTATTTTTCCGCCGACAAGGAGTTGGAAATGGCGGTCGGCAGTTATGTTTGCTTTCGCTATAGGGAGACTAAAAAAGGCCTGTATATCGAAAAACGCTCGCTGGGTATTGCCATTGACCCTGCTGAATACATGCGTCAGCTAGAACAAGAATCCAATTAGGTTGTGGTCTCTATGTTTAGGCCTTTACCACGCAATGACCATGGCTGTGGTTGGTTAACCAGTCTGCCCACGCGCCAACCTCGCCCACCATTACAGGCTGAGCAGAAAGCAGATTTGGTGATCATCGGTGCCGGCTATACCGGATTAGCGGCGGCGCGCCACTATGCTCAATTAAATCCTCAGGCCAAAGTCATTATATTGGAAGCGCAGTTGGCTGCAGAAGGCGCTAGCGCTCGCAACTCGGGTTATCTAGTGGACTCTACTCTCAACGATGGTCATATGTCGGATACAGGTTTGCAACAATATCGTGATAAATACGCGTTGAACAAGGCCGGCATGGATTGCGTAGAGCGCTTGGTTAAAGAGCACGAGATTGACTGTGACTGGGATGCTTGTGGCAAGTTTCACGCTACAGCAGTGCCGGCCCACGAAGCCAAATTGCAGCGTTTCAGCAGCCTGCTTAAGGAACTGGATTTAGAACATAAAATGATGGCAGGGGCCGATCTTAAACAGCGCCTAGGCACGCAATATTACTGCAGTGCCTTGTGGACTAAGGGCGGTGTCATGTTGCAGCCGGCCAAGTTAGGCCGGGCTTATATTGAGCTGTTGCCTGAAAATGTTAGCTTATTTGAAAATAGCCCAGTCTTGAAATGGGAGACCACAGGTAAGCAGGTTAGAGTGGTTACTGCCATGGGGCAGGTAACGGCACAAAATGTACTGCTGGCAGTGAATGGTTTTATGGCCGCCGGTAAAATAAAACGTGATCGGGCGTTCCCGCTAACCTTAACGGCTAGTATGACCCGGCCACTCACCGATGAAGAGTATGGGGCTATTGGTCAGCCTAAAGCTTGGGGTGTACTATCGGCCCAAGCTATGGGGGCCACAGTTCGTCTCACTGAAGATCGCCGTATTATGGTACGCAACACGGTAGAGGTTTGGCCCAAATTGAATATGGGTGGGCGTCACCTATTGCAACGTCAAGGTATGCATATGCGTGGTTTACAAAGACGTTTCCCGCAGCTAAACGGCAATTTATTTGACTCGCTGTGGTCAGGTATTACTTGTATTAGCGGTAACAATGGTCAGGTATTTGAACGTGTTCAGCCAAATGTGTTTGTGGCCGGTTGTTACAATGGTGGCGGCATTGGTTTGGCCACCCTATTTGGTGAGCAGATGGCGCATTTAGCCAGTGGTCAAATGACGGATACCATCGCCCAAATTGAAGCGCGCCCAAAACCTACACGTTTGCCGCCACAACCTATTTTGGGTTGGGGGGTACGCCTGCGTCTGTTGCGTGATCGACTTTTGGCGCGTAAAGAAAATTAAGTCAGCTTCTGGTTGTTTGGCCTAGGCCATAGGGACAACCTATGCCAGAAAACAAACCCATCAATACAAATGTAGTTTGCTATGGGGTGGCAGGGTTCTGGCCAGACACCAAACTTCTACATACAGATTATTTGGATTGGCTTGTTTTATAGTCTTGGCCAAAGCGTTGGCACTGGCGCCGGTGGTCATGACATCATCAACAATGGCGATATGACGAATTTTGCCAAATAACTTCATTACGGATTTGGGGGCTTGTACCCGAAATGCGTGGCGCAGGTTCGCTTGCCGTTGCCGTTGATTTAATCCTTGTTGACTAGGTGTGTTGGCACAACGCTGCACAAGTTTGTTGGTCGTGGTAAGGGCCAGGGTTTTGCTCAGGTGCTGGACAATGACCGCGGCCTGATTAAATCCGCGTTGTTGCAGGCGCCGGTGGTGCAATGGCATTGGGATAATGAGCTCTGGCAGAGAGAGTTTACGGCGTACGATATAGTGACTTAAACAGGCGCTTAGTAGGCGTCCGGCAACTTGATTGTCCTGATCCTTAAAGGTATGAATTAAGCTGCTCACAGGTGGTAAGTAGTATAAAGCGGCTAGGCTACGGTTGAACTCGGGCGGCTGACGCAAACATTGACCACAATACTGGTCAATGGAGTTTGAATCACTCAGTGGTAGGGCGCAGCGAATACAGCAGTGGGTATTGTGAGGTAAGTCTTGATAGCAAGCAGAGCAATAATTGTCCATGTTGGCATGCCAGCTACCACATAGTAGGCAAGGTGGGTGTAGAATGGATTGAAACTGTTCAATTAGTGACCACATGTAAACCATCCTTGGTTTTCTGGTTGACTAAATTGGGGCTGACTTTATCATTCATTCATTAAAATGAAGGAGCTGCTCCATGCCGAATGCCCACACCCCAGTCAATGAGTATAGTACTGATCTAAATCATAGCCAGATCAACTTGCGTCATGACTGGCAGGTAGATGAAATATCCGAACTATTTGCCCTACCTTTCAACGACCTAATGTTTCGAGCGCAAACGGTTCATCGACAAAATTTTGACCCTAATGAGGTGCAAGTGAGCACCTTGTTATCTATTAAGACCGGTGCCTGCCCTGAAGATTGCAAGTACTGTCCACAAAGTGCGCACAACGATACGGGTTTGGAAGCCGAGCGTCTCATGAAGGTGAGGGAAGTTTTGTGTGAAGCTGAAGCCGCCAAGAAAGCCGGTGCGAGTCGTTTCTGCATGGGGGCTGCTTGGAAGCACCCACGGGCTAAAGATATGCCCTATGTGTTGGAGATGGTGCGTGAAGTAAAGGCTATGGGTCTGGAGACTTGCATGACTTTGGGCATGTTGGATGGTGATCAAGCTCATCAGTTGGCCGAAGCCGGTTTGGATTATTACAATCACAATTTAGACACCTCGCCAGAGTATTACGGTAGCATTATCACTACTCGTACTTATCAGGATCGTCTGGATACCTTGCACAACGTGCGTGATGCTGGCATGAAGGTTTGTGCCGGTGGCATCGTTGGTATGGGTGAAAATCTACATGATCGCGTGGGGTTGTTGCAGCAGTTGGCTAATTTGCCTGTGCACCCGGAGAGCGTACCTATCAACATGCTGGTTAAAGTGGAAGGTACCCCTCTGGATCAGGTTGAAGATTTGGAGCCCTTTGATTTTGTGCGTACCGTTGCCGTAGCGCGCATTGTCATGCCTAGCTCCCATGTGCGTCTGTCGGCAGGGCGTGAGGAAATGAATGAACAAATGCAGGCCTTGTGCTTCATGGCTGGCGCCAATTCCATTTTTTACGGCGACCGTTTGCTGACCACGGATAACCCTGCAGCCAACAAAGACCGTGCACTATTTGGTAAGTTGGGTATACGCCCTGAGAAGCGCCAAGACGTGTCCGACGAAGCCCACGTTGGTGCTATCGAGCAAGCTATACAGAGTGTTGAAGACGACCAGTCTTTCTATGACGCTGGGGCCTAATGTGAGTCTGGAGCAGACCCTACAAGCTCGGCTGCAGGAACGCAAAGACCAGTCCTTGTACCGCCTACGTATGACAACAAAGGGGCCGCAAAAACCCTTGTTGCATGTTCGAGGACGTGATTATCTGTCGTTTACCAGCAATGATTATTTGGGCTTAGCCAACCATCCGCTTTTGATTGAAGCCATGCAAAATGCGGCGTCTGAGTATGGGGTAGGTAGTGGCGCGTCACACTTGGTTTGTGGTCACAGTGCTGCCCATGATGAGTTGGAACAAGCTTTGGCTAAGCTCACGGGGCGCCCAAAAGCCCTCTTGTTTGGCAGTGGTTATATGGCCAATATTGGCATCATCAGCGCTCTGCTTGATAAATCCGATGCGGTATTTGAAGATCGTTTGAATCATGCTTCGTTATTGGATGGTGGTTTGCTCAGTGGTGCCCGCTTTCAGCGTTATCAACATAACGATGTACTTGACTTGCAGCGACGGCTGCAAAAAACCCAAGCACGTAATAAGTTGGTGGTGACCGATGCCGTGTTTAGCATGGACGGTGATCAGGCGCCTCTGCCGCAATTGGCGGATGTCTGCACCCAACAAGATGCCTGGTTAATGCTGGATGATGCCCATGGCATAGGTGTGCTTGGCCTGCAGGGCGGTGGTACAGCCTTGGCCGCTGGTTTGTCTGTCGATCAAGCACCTATTTATATGGGGACGCTGGGTAAGGCTCTGGGTTGCTATGGCGCCTTTGTTGCCGGCAGTGAAACGCTTATTGATGCTTTGTTGCAGTTTTCTCGTAGCTATATCTATACCACGGCTGTGCCCCCGGCGGTTGCGGTGGCGGCCTTAACGGCAGTGCAATTGCTTAGACAAGAATCTTGGCGTCAAACTCATTTGCAGCAGCTAATTACAGCATTTCGTGCAGCGGCTTTGGATATGGGTTTGCCTTTGATGGATAGTTACACGGCCATTCAGCCGCTGCTGATCGGTGATGCCGATAAGGCTATGAAGGTAAGCCAGGCTTTGCGAGATGTGGGCATATTAGTCACGGCGATTCGCCCACCGACCGTGCCAGTCAATAGTGCGCGCTTGCGTATTACCTTGACGGCGGCGCATACACAAGTTCAAGTTGAGCAGTTATTGGCTACTCTTGGTAAGTTACAACAGTCAGGCCTGCTGACTAGGGCGTTATGATGGCACTGAGTATACAAAAGCGTGCTTGCTCACGCGCTTGTGCGCCTACTTTGGTGTTGTTGCATGGTTGGGGCTACCATGCATCGGCTTGGCCCGAGAGTTGGTTACAAGGCTTGAGTCGAACTTATGACTTGTTATTGGTTGATTTACCGGGACATGGTGATGATGGGTGTGATAATAGAGAGGATGCCAAGCTACAGAAATTGGATGACTGGCTGCTACAACTAGGTAATTACTTGCCCGCACAGTATAGTCTTTTGGGTTGGTCCATAGGGGGGCAAGTGGCAGTGCGTTTGGCGCAACAACAAGCTGGCCGCGTTACCAGTCTGGTAGCCATAGCCAGCAATTTAAGTTTTGTACAACGCCATGATTGGCCTCATGGAATGCCGCCCCAGGTGTTACAAAACTTCCAAACCGCTTTTGCTCAGTCAGCCAATAAAACCTTGCAACGCTTTTGTGCCCTGCAAGCGCAAGGCAGCTTGGATTCATTGGCTATGACCAAACTATTGCGCACTCAGGTGCACTGTCGAGATAGCTTAGGCATGGGTTTGGATTGGCTTGCACAATTGGATTTGCGTGCAGATTGGCAACAACTGACCTGCGCAAAAAAGTTGCTGTTAGCTGAACAGGATGGGTTAGTGCCCGTCGCCGCATTGGCGCCTATACGCTGCCACAGTCGTGCTGATAAAGAGGTGGAAATGGTTACTGGCAGCCATGCTGTGGCTTGGCAAGCAGCCGCTGCTGAGAGGGACTGGTTGCTGCCGACCGTCACCACCTTCTTGGAGCAGTCCCATGTCTAGTTTGCCCAGTGTGGCCCAAGTAGCAAAAGCCTTTAGCCAAGCGGCCCAGCATTATGATGCGGTGGCGGGATTGCAGCGTCAGGCGGCTGATCATCTGCTAGAACGGGTGGCTGACAAGTTGGTTGGTGAGGTAATGGACTTGGGTTGTGGTACTGGCTATCTAACCCAACAGTTGCTAACACAAGTTGAAGTCAAGCGGGTGCTGGGCGTTGATGTGGCCCCTGGCATGATTGACTGGTGCCGTCAGCATATTAGTGATGAAAGGTGTGACTGGTTGTTGGCTGACGCTCAAGCTTTGCCATTGGCGACGCAGAGTGTTGACCAGGTGGTGTCTTCATTGGCTATTCAGTGGTGTGTCGACCAGCAAGCTCTATTTGGGCATGTTAGTCGTGTTTTGCGCCCTCATGGTGGTTTTTATGCAACCAGCCTTGGGCCGCGAACATTGGTGGAATTACGCTGGGCGTGGCAACAAGTGGACGCCTTTCAACATGTGAATGACTTTGTGCCACAAGAGCAGCTTGCGACAGCAATGCAACCCTTCTTTGGTGAGGTGCAAGTGCAGTCACATACCATCAGCCTACAATTTGATACGGTGACAGATATATTGCGCAGCCTCAAACAGCTTGGGGCCAGTAATCACAATGCTGGTGCCAGTCGAGGACTGACTACACGCAAACAGATTCACCGTCTGTCTGAAGCATACGAAAGTCTGCGTGATGCCAATGGCAAACTACCGGTTAGTTACCAAATCTATACTATCATGGCCAATAAATGTGCCCCCGAGAGCGGGTCTAAGGAACGCGTAAAATGAGTAAGAAACAGCGTTATTTCATTGCCGGTACTGATACGGATGTTGGCAAAACTCTGATTGCTTGTGGCCTCTTGGCCCGTGCCAAAACCGATGGCTTGCGCACGGCGGCTGTCAAACCAGTGGCAGCTGGTTGTTACAATACTGCTGATGGCTTGCGCAATAGTGATGCCGAGCAGCTATTGGCACAGTGTACCTTGCCGCTCTATTACGAGCAGGTGAACCCTTTGGCTTTTGAACCTCCCATTGCCCCGCATATAGCCGCTGCACAGCAAGGTGTCCGTATGGACGCCGCGCGTTTGGCAGGTTTTACACGAGGTGTATTGATGCAGGGTGCTGACTTGACCCTAGTGGAAGGGGCGGGCGGGTGGCGAGTACCACTGAATGAGCGTGAAACCCTGGCTGAGTTGCCTAGACAACTGCAACTGCCCGTAATTTTAGTAGTGGGAATGAAGCTGGGTTGCATTAGCCATGCGCTATTGACCGTAGAGGCCATTAAGAGTGATGGCTTACGTTTGGCCGGTTGGGTAGCCAATTGTATTGACCCAGAAATGTCTGAATTAGAGGCCAATTTAGATACTCTAAAGGCAAACTTTGCTGCCCCGTTGTTGGGTGTAGTGCCGCCATTGCAAACAACAGATTGGCAAGCTCAGGCGGAGGCCGCAGCGACCTATTTACAACTGCCGGGTTAAAGGCTAACGGCCCATAGGGTCACAGCAATAGTTAGTATAACCAGCGCGTTTTGTAACCACATAACGTGCCCAAGAGCGCGGTCTAATAGTGCGCCCGCAAAGCACCAAATATTATGACCTGCAATCTGAATGAGTAAAAAGCTACCAGCGATAATGAGCCATTGTTGTGGCGGTGCGCCTAAACCCGGTCCAAACTGTGTAAAGGCAATGGTACTCATCACCCACGTCTTGGGGCTAAGTGGGTGAACCCAGAGGCCATTGATAAATCCCAGTGCGCGTTGTTCAACTGGTGTTCGGGAGCTCTGATTCCAACTTCTCAGTGCTAGGTAAATGATATAAGCAGCACTGATAAATTTAGTCACTGTGGCTAGCGTTGGCCAACTGAGCAATAGACTGCCTAAGCCAAAGGCCATAGCCGTATTTAGGCACAGCTTGCCCATGACTAAGCCGGCGATGAAGCTAATATTGGCTGACCACCCGAAACGACTGCCAGCGCTCATTAATAGTAGGTTTGCAGGTCCCGGTGTACCAACCATCAGAGTGATAAATATCCATAAATTAATGATGTTGTCCATGTTGGCCTTGGTTGATTTTGGGTTAGGGGTAGGGTGTGATGAAGCCGTAACGAAATATAGGCGATTTGTGGTCTTTATATCAATGTTGACTTAGTTTTGGCCAGCGTAATTGTTATTTTAATGGGCTTCAGTTTAAATGGAATGACACAGAAAGGGTAATTTGGGCTTATTGCTATAGCAGTTAGGTATTGTTGAATTGGGCTATGTGTCGGCTAAATATGGCTACTTTAACCTGTTGTTGACCGAACAGTCGCACTTGTCTCCGATGATCTTTTCAGGTATTTTTCAAACACGTGTTTGAATCAGAACCTAAATTTACTTTGGAGTTGTCATGCCTACTTACCGTGTACCCCGTCGAGATATTCAGTTTGTTATGCACGAAGTGCTTGATATGGCCAATCATTATCAGACTATTCCCGGTGCGGAAGACGTTGATGCTGACATGATTGATGCCATCATGGAAGAGGGTGCCAAGTTTTCTGAGAATGTGGTCGCTCCTTTGAATATGAGTGGTGATGCCGAAGGGTGTCGCTGGCAAGATGGCGACGTGACTACGCCGACAGGGTTTAAACAGGCCTATGATCAATTTGTAGAAGCGGGCTGGCCTTCTCTAGCGCACAAACCAGAGCTGGGTGGCCAGGGCTTGCCGGAATCCCTAGGCACCATGCTTAATGAACTGACGGGTACTGCTAATTGGTCTTGGAGTATGTATCCAGGCTTAAGTCATGGCGCTATGAATACCTTGGAAGCTCATGGTACTGAAGCCCAAAAGCAAAAATATTTATTGCCTTTGGTGGCCGGTAGCTGGACTGGTACCATGTGTTTAACAGAGTCCCATTGTGGCACCGATCTGGGTTTGTTGCGCACTAAAGCTGAGCCTCAGGCCGATGGCAGTTATGGCATTACTGGCACCAAGATTTTCATCTCGGCAGGCGAGCATGATATGGCAGAAAATATTGTGCATATTGTATTGGCGCGACTGCCTGATGCCCCGCAAGGTACCAAAGGTATTTCCCTATTCATTGTTCCCAAATTTAATGTTAATGATGATGGCACTTTGGGTGAGCGTAATAGTGTGGTTTGTGGTTCTATCGAAGAAAAGATGGGTATCCATGGTAATGCTACCTGTGTAATGAATTTTGACAGTGCCAAGGGTTATCTCATTGGCCCTGAGAACAAAGGTTTGAACTGCATGTTCACCTTTATGAATACGGCTCGTATTGGTACGGCTGTGCAAGGCTTGTGTTCCTCAGAGGGTTCCTTTCAAGGTGCCTTGGAATACGCCAAAGAACGTTTGCAAATGCGTGCTTTAACAGGTCCTGCCGCGCCAGAAAAGCCCGCTGACCCGATTATTGTGCATCCTGATGTGCGGCGTATGTTGTTGACCCAAAAAGCCTTTGCCGAGGGTGGGCGCATGCTGGCGTACTATACATCCCAGCTAAATGACACAGTTAACCGTGGCACTGATGCCGTGGCCATAAAAGAAGCCGAGACTCTGTTATCCCTGCTCACTCCTATTGCTAAGGCGTTCATGACTGAAACTGGGCTGGAAAGCGCTAACCTAGGCGTGCAGTGTTTCGGTGGCCATGGCTTTATAAAAGAATATGGTATGGAACAGCTAGTGCGTGATGCGCGTATCTCCACTATTTACGAAGGCACTACGGGCATTCAAGCGTTGGATTTGTTAGGCCGCAAGGTGTTAATGACCCAAGGTGAGACTTTGCGCGCCTTTACCAAGCAAGTCCATAAGTTTTGTAAGGCCGAGGCTGAAAATGACCTCTTGCAGGAATTCATTAAGCCTTTGGCTGAGCTCAATAAGCAGTGGGGCGATCTAACCATGCAGGTGGGCATGAAGGCCATGCAGAACCGTGACGAAGTGGGTGCGGCCTCTGTGGATTACTTGATGTATTCAGGTTATGTCACCTTGGCTTACTTGTTCGCTAAAGCAGCAAAGGCAGCCCAGCAAGCACTAACCAGTGGTACTACGGAAGCTGACTTTTACAATGCCAAATTGTTTACCGCACGCTTTTATTATAGTCGCTTGCTGCCGCGCACCAAGTCCCATGAAATGGCGATACTAAGTGGTGCTGACAACCTGCAAGGTTTGTCAGCTGAGCACTTTGTTTTTTAGTGTGCTAGTGCTTGGGCTTAGGCGCCAGTAATGGGATTAAGCATAAGCCCGGTATAAGAATTCACCCCAAGTATACAGAAACAGCAATACGGCAAGAAATACTGCGGCCGAGCCCATGTCTTTAGCGGCACCGGTGAGGTCATGGTGTTCCGTGCTGATGCGATCAAGTGTCGCTTCAATGGCCGAGTTTAAGTGCTCGATAATGATTACTAAGGCGCCACTGCCTATAAGTAAAATACGTTCTACAGGGGTTTCGCCAAAGTAAAAAGCGGCGGGCACGGAGAGCACGAATAAAAACGTGTATTCTTTCATAGCCGCTTCATTTCGAAAGCAGTATAGAATCCCCTTGAGGGAGAATATTGTGGCATACCAGAAGCGATTCCAACCACCGTTTTTAGGGTACATGACGAACTCCAGTTATTGTTATTCTATAATGTGGCGTTGTATTCGTTGATCACTTGCTGACACCAGTCAGCAATGCGGCCTTCTGTTAATTCGTGTTGGTTATCTTCGTCTACGGCCAAGCCAACAAAGCGACTGTTGTTGGCAATAGCTGCCAGAGACTTCTCAAACTTATAACCCTTTGTTGGCCAATAGCCTAAAGGTGTGGCACCCAAACCGCATAGTTTGTCGTGTAATAGGCCCACGGCATCTTGGTACCACTCCGGGTAGCCTATCTGATCGCCACAGCCAAATACAGCGAAGTGTTTACCTGTTAAGTCTAGGGTGTCTAGTTCTTCCCATATGTCTTCCCAGTCGGCTTGCAGTTCGCCATAGTCCCAGGTGGGGATGCCACAGATGAATAAAGGATAATCTTGTATGAGATTAACTGGCTCATCGGCAATGTTATGGAGATTACTGGCCAAAGGTACTAATTGATCCTGTATTTGCTCGGCAACGTCTTCTGTATTGCCAGTAGTAGATCCAAAAAAAATACCGATGCTCATAGTGTGTCCTAAATGGGCCTCAATCAGTTGAGAAAAGCCGAATGTTTGCTGCGAGCGTTATTTTAAGGGGTTAAAGTACCAATGGCAAAAGTTTAGATGTAAACAATAGCCCAATTATTATCTAGGAATTTTTCCTAAACTTTGTCCGCTCGATAGTAGGTGGCTACGGCGAGTGATAAGATGCTATAGCTTTCCACAGCATTAGTGGCTTTTGACGATCTGTACATTGTTCAGATCGTTTTTTTTTGCCCGATATCATGGCTAAATTTCCCTCGCATCACTTAGGCTATTAAAACTCGATGCCTTTTTGCGCTTTGATGCCTTGGCGGAATGCGTGTTTGACATCTTTTATTTCACTCACGGTATCTGCCGCTTCAATCAGCGCATCTGGAGCACCGCGGCCGGTGATTACCACGTTTTGCATGCTGGGTCGTTGTTGTAAGGTCGCAATTACGTCGTCCAGGTCCAATAATTCTTGGCGGAACATGTAAGTCAGTTCGTCCAGAATAACTAGGTTCAGGTCGGGGTTTTGTAGGCGTTGTTTGGCCACGTCCCAGGCTTTTTTAGCCGCTTGTTTGTCGGCCTCATGATTCTGGGTTTCCCAAGTGAAGCCGCCGCCTAAAGAGTGGTAGTCTACATTGGAGTGATTGGCAAAAAACAGGTCCTCCCCGCATTCCCAAGCACCTTTAATGAACTGAATTACTGAACACTGGTGCCCATAACCAAGACTACGCGCGAGCATACCGAAAGCGGAACTGCTTTTGCCTTTGCCGTTGCCGGTAAGTATGACAATAATGCCTTGTTGTTTGTCAGCTGCGGCAATCTTTTTGTCAATTTGATGCTTTATTTTAGCCATGCGTTGTTGATGTTGATCGGGATTGGCAGTTTTCTTCATGCTGAGTACTCATGGTTTTAGGGTTGTTGAATAGTCTAAAGCAGCAGAGGATCATCATACAAGTGACCAGGTAGCGAAAAGAATGCGAGGGGTCGCTTTTAAGTATCATTGGCCAGCCTATATCGGTAAACTTAGAGCCTGTTTTTAATCAGAGAATATGCTTTGCCTATGAGCAACATCCATCCTTTGCGGCACTTGTTTTTGGGTGGCGCACGTTCTGGTAAAAGCGCCTTGGCTGAAGCGGCGGCCCATGCTTGGTTGCAGCAGTTTCCAAAGGGGCAGGTAGTCTATGTGGCAACGGCACAGGTCTTGGACAAGGAAATGCAAGCCCGTGTGGCGCTGCATCAGCAACGTCGCCCAAGTAGCTGGCTAGTGCTGGAGGAACCCATGCAGCTAGCGCAGGTGCTAAATTCTTTGCCGCAAAAACCCCAGCAGCCAGTGTGCTTTTTGATCGATTGTTTAACTCTTTGGTTAAGTAATCAGTTGTGCCAGCAAGTAAAAGTAGATGCTGATAACGTAATGTTGGCGGAACAGGCAATCGATGAGTTGCTAGCCTGTTTGGCGGAGCATGAGGGCAGTGTGTTGCTGGTTAGCAATGAAGTGGGCAGTGGTATTGTACCTATGGGCGAATTAAGTCGTCAGTTCCAGGATTTGTCTGGAATAATGAACCAGCGCTTGGCACAGGCTTGTGAGCGGGTCACTTTAGCGGTGGCTGGATTGCCCATGCAACTCAAATAACTGAATGCAACATCATCAGGCTATGTATACCGGCTAAAAGCAAACAAACTTATAGTAATTATTATATCGACAAAGGGAATATAGATGAATATGGATTGGATTAATGATGCCTTAGCGAACCTGAGCGAGCAGTCTCAAATAGAAGGGCTAGAGCGTCAAGGCCAGTTAACAAAACCCCCGGGGTCACTGGGCGAACTGGAAGCGATGGCTGTGCGCTTGTGCGCCATGCAGGGGGTAGGCAAACCAAGTGTAGATAATGCCAAAATTGTGGTGTTTGCTGGCGATCATGGTATTACCGAGGAGGGAGTGTCGGCATTTCCACAGGTGGTAACGGGTGAAATGATCAAAAACTTTTCGGCCGGCGGTGCTGCTATTACAGCCCTTGCAGATCAGCAGGGTGCCGACTTTGAAGTAGTCAATGTGGGTATTGTGGTGGACCTGCCTGCTATGGAAAAGGTGGTTGATGCGACCGTGATGCCGGGTACGTCGAATTTTGCTAAACAAGCGGCCATGACAGCGGATCAACTTGCACAAGCGTTACAAGCAGGTAAAGTGGCTGCGGAGCGAGCTCATGCTCAAGGTGCCACACTTTTTATTGGTGGTGACATGGGCATTGGTAATACCAGCTCTGCCACAGCCCTCTCGGCATGGGTATTGAATGATGATGCCAATAATCATGTGGGTCCGGGCACAGGGCTAGATGCGCAAGGGGTTGATCATAAGGGCAAGGTGATTGCAGCCGCTTTGGCTAAGCATGCGAATGCCATGAGCTCGCCCATAGAGGCATTACGCCATGTGGGTGGTTTGGAAGTGGCCGCGTTGGTAGGTGCCTATATACGTTGTGCTCAGTTGGGGGTGACGGTATTAGTAGATGGCTTCATTACCACTTCGGCCGCCCTGATTGCCGCTCAAATTCAGCCTCAAATCACAGATTGGATGTTTTTCTCTCATGCCTCGGCTGAGCCTGGCCATCAGGCCATGGTCAAAGCCTTGCAAGCAAAGCCTATTTTGGATTTGGGTATGCGCTTAGGTGAGGGCAGTGGCGCCGGGGTCGCACTGTCTATATTGAAAAGTGCTTGTGCCACCCACAATAACATGGCCACCTTTGCAGAAGCCGCCGTGTCTGAGAAAAGTGCCTAGTAATGAGCTCCGAGCTGAGGCTGACCCTGCTGCGTCATGGCCACACTACCAGTGGCCCGGTTTATCGTGGCAGGGTGGATTCGCCGCTATCGGATAAAGGTTGGCAACAGATGCGTGAATCGGTAAAGGGTATTGATGCCGATATGGTTGTGGCGTCACCACTGCAGCGCTGTGCTGGTTTTGCCGAACAGCTAGGGCCGCCTCTGCTGACTGATGACCGTCTTATGGAAATGGACTTTGGTGAGTGGGATGGGCGTGATCGTGAAGAGGTTTGGCAACAAGATAAAGACGCAGTTAAAGCTTTTTGGGCGAACCCCATGCAGGTGTGCCCCCCTGGTGGAGAGAATCTGACTCAGGTGCAAGAGCGGGCTAGTGCGGCGCTGCATGAGCATGTTCAGTCAGCCTTGGCTCAAAACAAGCAACATTTGCTGCTTGTGAGCCACGGCGGGGTGATCCGTTGCTTGATTGGCAAGGTGTTGCAGATGAAAGGCCAAGGGCTGTTTCATTTGTATGTGCCCTATGCGGGGTTGGCTCATTTTACTGTCTCCCAATACGCTCGTAGCCAAGAGCAGGATTTGGGTTATCATATCAGTTTGGATCTGGGAAAAAGACGCCATGATGAGGCATGATTGGTGGCATAGTTTTTTAGTGAGTATGCAGTTCCTGACTTGCATCCCTATACACAAATGGTTTGCCAAAGCGCGCACCATGCCTAGCCCTGCTGTGGCCGGCAATGCCTTATTGTTTTACCCTCTAGTCGGTTTGTTGATTGGCGTGTTGATAATGGCCTTACCTGCTTTGCTTGCCGCAACCCAAGTCGAGCTTAGTTCAGCATTGCAGGCAGGGTTGGTGCTTCTGATCTGGGTGATGTTGACCGGCGCCCTGCATTTAGACGGATTGGGTGATAGCGCTGATGCGTGGTTGGGAGGGCTGGGTAATCCTGAGCGCACATTAGCCATTATGAAAGACCCAACCAGTGGCCCTGTAGCGGTGGTCGTGCTGGTATTAACACTATTATTGAAATGGTTACTGTTGACTGAGCTGCTGAACTTGCAATGGCTATGGCCTTTGCTGCTGGTGCCAATGTTAGCCCGCTTGCAGGTGATGGCGCTGGTAATATACACCCCTTATATACGTAGTCAGGGTCTGGGTACGCAGCTCAAAAATCAGGCTCAGGCGGCGGGTTTTTGGTGGCAGTTGTTGTTTGTGGCGGGTGCGTTGGTCGTCCTGCAGTATTGGCTCTTGCTGGCCTTGTTGTTATTAGCTTTAGTGTTGTCGTGGTATTGGCGTAGTTTGATGATGAGCAGACTACAAGGATGGACCGGTGATACGGCTGGGGCCAGTATAGAGTTGACCGAATGCGTGCTGTTACTGGCAGCAGTATTGCTTATGGTACTCTAAGGCCTTAGTTTAGTTGCAACTTTAATTCTATTCATCTGGCGGCAAAAGGTTTCAACCAGACCGGCCGCCCGACTTGGCATAATAGCTTCAGTTAGATTATCTGGAGCAGGCAATGCAATATTCATTTGAGTTTTTTCCTCCCCGTGGCAGTGCTGGGAACTTGGCCCTGGACATGGCCGTGCAACAATTGCTGCCGTGGCAGCCTGCGTTTGCCTCTATGACCTATGGTGCTGGTGGCACTAGCCAATTGGAAAGCTTGGTCGGTGCTCAGAATCTAATTAATCGTGGCTTGGCAACGGCAGCGCATTTGACTTGTGTGGATGCCAGCCAATCCGAGGTGCAAGCAACCGCGCGCCAGTTTATAGCTCAAGGCGTAGATCACTTTGTGGCTTTGCGTGGTGATAGCCCAAGCCCAGACTATGTTGCCCCCGCGGACGGTTATGCTTATGCCAGTGACCTGGTGGCCGGTTTGCGACAATGGTTCAAGGGTACCTTATCAGTGGCTGCATACCCAGAAGTGCACCCTGAAGCGAAGTCGGCGCTAACGGATCTGCAAAGTCTAAAAATTAAGCTAGATGCCGGTGCAGATCAGATCATTACGCAGTACTGCTATGATAGCAATGTATTGCTCGACTTCGCTGAACGACTGCAGCGCCAAGGAGTAACTCAACCCTTGTTAGTCGGCGTGATGCCTATCCATGATATTGCTGCGGTACAGCGCTTTTCGGCGCGTTGTGGTGCCTCTGTTCCACAGACTATAGTTGAGCGATTCGAAGCTTTTGATCAGAGCCAAGATATGACCAAATTGGGTATTGAAATTGCTTTTGAGCAATGCCAGTTGCTGCTGGAAAATGGCTTTGACCAATTTCATTTTTACACGCTTAACCGTAGCCCTTTAACCAGTGGTGTATTAAGCGCTTTAGGTGCTGCTGAGCCAAAATTAGCCTGCAGTGCCTAGCTAATTGAAATTGTCTCACTGGTCAGCTATTGGCCTGTGACAAAGCCCCTGTCACACAGGTATAATGGCCCTTTTTGAATACAGCTTATTCACAGGGCGCTTATGAAACCGAAGGCGGTGGTCATTTATTCTGGCGGTATGGACTCCTTTACTGTTCTTCACGTAGCAAAGCAGCAGGGCTATGACCTTTTTGCTTTGTCCTTCAATTATGGCCAACGCCATGACAAAGAGCTGGATGTGGCCGCCCAGGTCTGCCTGAGCGAAAACATCCCTCATAAAGTGGTGGACATTACCGCCATCAATCAACTGCTTCAGGGCTCGTCTTTGACTTCTATGGATATGGATATTCCTACCGGGGAGTATGAGAAAGACAATATGAAATCTACTGTGGTGCCAAATCGCAATATGATCCTCTTGTCCATGGCTATTGGTTACGCTGTTTCCATAGGTGCTGATAAAGTGTTTTATGGGGCGCACTCAGGCGATCATGATATTTATCCTGATTGTCGACCTGAATTTGTTGATGCGATGAATGACGTGTCAGCTTTGGCGAACTATGAAGCGGTCGAGATTGTCAGCCCCTTCTTGCATGAAAGCAAACTGACGATTCTTAAGACAGGCCTAGAAATGGGACTGGATTACAGTTGTACCTGGACTTGCTACCAAGGTTTGGATAAAGCTTGTGGTAAGTGCGGCTCTTGTATTGAGCGTCGTGGGGCATTTGTTGCAATGGGGCTGCAAGATCCTTTGCCCTACTTTGATGAGTCGGCAGCGTAATTATGTACTCGGTGAAAGAAGTATTTTACACCTTGCAAGGTGAGGGACGTCATGCGGGCCGCCCTGCGGTATTTTGTCGCTTTGCCGGTTGCAACCTTTGGACTGGTAGTGAAGCAAGGCGGGCGTCTAGTTTATGCACCTTTTGTGATACTGACTTTGTTGGTGTTGACGGTACTAGTGGTGGTCGCTATACCAGTGCTGCGGACTTGGTTGAGACCATCGAACAACATTGGCCAGAGGGCATGCCGGGGCATCCTTTGGTGGTATTAACCGGCGGCGAACCCATGCTGCAAGTGGATGAAACCTTGTTGCATGCTTTGCACGATGAAGGTTTTGAAATTGCCTTGGAAACCAATGGCACTATTGCGGTTCCGGACATGGTGGACTGGATTTGTGTTAGCCCCAAGGGCGAATCTGAACTGATACAAACTCATGGCCATGAGCTAAAACTGGTTTACCCTCAGCATCAAGCCATGCCAGAGCAATTTGCTCATTTAGAGTTCGACTATTTTTATCTGCAACCCATGGATACCTCCTATATTACTACCTCAAGCGATGATGGCGATTATGCCCAGCAGGCCATAGAATATTGTCTGCTACACCCTCAATGGCATCTCAGTTTGCAGACCCATAAGATTACCGGAATGCGTTAATGGAAATATATAAAGATTTTAGTTTTGACTCGGCTCATTTTTTGCCGAATGTACCAGACGGGCATAAGTGTGGTCGTTTACATGGGCATACTTTTCAGTTGCGAATCGTGGTCTCAGGCCCGGTGGGTGAAACAACAGGCTGGATCATGGATTTTGGTGATATAAAAGCTGTATTTAAGCCATTATATGAGCGCCTAGATCACCACTATTTAAATGATATCGACGGCCTAGAAAATCCCACCTCTGAAGTCTTGGTGCAGTGGATTTGGCAACATCTAAAGCCGGTACTGCCACAGCTTATTCGGTTGGAATTAAAAGAAACCTGCACTTCCGGTTGTGTTTACACGGGACCAAGTGGCGCTGGGGTTGGCTAAATAATGGCAGTTGATGGGTTGACCGCAGAGCACATTAACGATATCCGTATGCAATGTCAGCGCATTGCTATAGTTGGCCTATCACCAAAACCTCACCGAGCCAGCAATCGCGTAGCGCAATACCTGATTCAGCAGGGCTATGAGATTATTCCTATTCACCCAATACACAAAAAAGTACTTGGCTTGACCTGTTACGCCCGCTTGGCGGATATACCCGGTAAGGTGGACATGGTGGACTGTTTTCGGGCTAGTGAAACCATGCCGGCTTTGGTGGATGAAGTGATTGGTATTGGCGCCAAAGTCATGTGGATGCAGCTTGGAATTAGCCATGCTAGCGCGGCACAAAAAGCTTGTGAGGCAGGCATAACCGTGGTCATGGATCGTTGCCCAAAAATTGAATATCCTTTGTTGCAGCGTTTGTATGAAAAGGCCTAAGCAGGCTGTTTATAATTTTTAACTCGGCGGAGTAGGCGGCATGATTGATCCCTTACTGAATTGGTTGCAAGAGCAGGGGGCTTGTGGTCAAGTTGACACGTCGACACCTTTAACAGGTGGCTACTGGAATGCCGTATACCGCATTCAAGGTGCTGGCTTTGATTTAGTTCTCAAGCAGTTTGCCACATCGGCCAGTGGCGGTTTATTCCCCATATTAGCTGATGATGAAGCTCGTGCTCTAGAGCAGCTAGATGGTATGGGTGTGGCCCCGCCTTTCCATAGTTATTGGCCGCAAGCGCCTGGTGGCGCTGTGCTGTTATATGGATTTGTGCCTGGGCAAATGTGGCAGCATGATGTGGCGACTGCAGGTGTTTTATTTAGGCGCTTGCATCAAGCGTCAGTGGCGGGGCCTTTCCGCCTATTGCCGACGCAGCCAGGGGCGTTATTGACTCAGGCTGATGACATTCTGGGTGGGTATGTGGTGCAGGCTTTAGGGGTGCAGATACAGGCTTTGCGCCCACCAGTTATTGATCTAGAGCCGGCTCAGCCAGTTTTGGTGCACACCGACTCAGGCCCGGGTAACATTATTCAGTCGGCCCACAACATTACCTTTATTGATTTTCAATGTCCGGGTTTGGGTGATGCCTGTGAGGACCTGGCCTGTTTTCTATCTCCAGGTATCAGCAGCTTGTACGGTTTGTCAGCACTTACGCCGGAGCAAGAACAAGGCTATTTACAAGCCTATGGTGATGCTCAAGTATTACACCGATTCGCGCAGATTAGGCCTTATTTTAGCTATCGTTTGGCGACTTACTTTGTGATGCGTTATTACAGTCAACAAGGCATAGATGCACGTGTCTCTCAAGCTAATTTAAAGGCCGCGCAGCTAGAGATTAGTGCTTTGCATAGTTACTTATGAAAACCCTAGAATGTCATTTGCATTCCTATTCCATGCAGAATCACTTTATACATTTGCCAGAGTATGATGTGTTTCGGTTTATTGATGATGCCAAAGAGCTGGGCTTTAGTGGCGTCAATATTTCTGCCAACGGCCCAGATTATCGTAATCTTGGGGGTACTACGGCCGCGCATTTCGCCAATATAAAAAACCATCTTCAAGACAATAGTATAGCTTGTGAGTTGGATACTAGTGATACCCGTGTACCACATATGACCGAATTGCTGAAGGTAGCTAGGGCGCTGGGTGCCGACACCCTTCGTGTTTATACCCGTTATGCTGGCACGGCCAGTGAACTGATCAAGTGGACCGTGTCTGACTTGCAACAACTAGCGCCGCTAGCCGAGGCATTGGGCGTGCAAATTGTGCTGGAAAATCACGAAGATTTTACCGGTATGCAAGTCTGTGAAATTTTGGATGCGGTAGATAGCCCCTGGGTGAACGCCTTGTATGATTATGGCAATAGTCAAAACGTGGCTGAGGACCCTATTGTCGCCTTGCAGGCCATGCGTCCCCACATTACTCGCATTCATATGAAAGACCATATCGTTATCCAGCACGATGATCAGTATTGGACCCAAGGAGTCGCCATAGGCGAGGGTACATTACCATTTTCCGAGCTGACCCAGCGTCTGCTTGATATGGGTATAACACGTTTGTGTTTTGAAAATAGTTGGGGTTATGTGGCGCCTATCAGCCAAACTCATGGCCCATTGCCTACAACGGACTGCTTTAAGGTGTTTGATCGAGCGCCCTTTATTGCTCGCGCCATGCCGGCCGAGCAAGCGCTGGCGGGTGAACTAAAAGCCTTGCAGGAAGGTTTGCGGCATTTTCGAAACATCTGCGCAGGTCTAGGTTATCGGGCGCTGTGAGTAGGTGCCGCTTTATAGTCTAGGCGAGTTATTCGTGGACAAAAACCGGATTAAGAAAGGCTTTTTGAACTCCTGTAGTGCCTTTACTATCATCATGGCAAGGCTTTCGGTATAATTACGCGCTTCATTTTCAGGTGTATTTATGTTCGAGATAAACCCCTATATTCAAACCATGAAAGACCTTGCTGAGCGTACTAATACGTTGAGGGGGTATCTTTGACTATGCTGGCAAACAGGAACGACTGGTAGAAGTTGAGCGTGAGCTAGAACAGCCCGGCGTATGGAATGATCCTGACAACGCGCAGGCCCTAGGCAAGGAGCGCTCGGCGTTAGAAGCCGTGGTTAAAACCATAGATGATATGGACGTGGGTTTGGAAGATGCGCGAGAGTTGTTGGACTTGGCCGTTGAAGAAGCCGACGAAGACACCTTGGCGGATGTGCAGGTGGAATTGGATGGTTTGCAAGATAAACTGGGCAAACTGGAATTTCGTCGGATGTTCTCTGGGGAAATGGATGAGAACCCTTGTTTTCTGGATATCCAAGCGGGTTCGGGGGGCACCGAAGCGCAGGACTGGGCCAATATGATGTTGCGCATGTATTTGCGCTGGGGTGAACAAAAGGGCTTTAAAGTCGAACTCGTGGAAGCCAGTGATGGAGACGTGGCTGGCATAAAGAGTGCCACTATTAAGTTTGATGGTGAGTATGCTTTTGGTTGGTTGCGCACTGAGACTGGAGTGCATCGTTTAGTTCGCAAGTCACCCTTTGACTCAGGTGGCCGCCGCCATACCTCCTTTGCTTCGGTATTCGTATCACCTGAAATAGATGATAATGTTGAAATTGACATTAATCCAGCTGATCTGCGCGTGGATACCTACCGCGCCAGTGGTGCTGGCGGTCAGCATGTTAACAAAACTGACTCAGCGATTCGTATTACTCATGAACCCACTGGTGTGGTCGTGCAGTGTCAAAGTCAGCGTTCCCAGCATCAGAACCGTGATTTTGCTATGAAGCAGTTGCGCGCCAAATTGTATGAGCGCGAAATGATGAAGCGTCAAGAAGCCGCACAAGCTATGGAAGATTCTAAATCTGATATTGGCTGGGGCAGTCAGATTCGCTCCTATGTATTGGATGACCAGCGCATTAAAGATTTACGCACCAATGTACAGAGCAGTAACTGTGACAAGGTGTTGGATGGCGATTTAGATGAATTTATTGAGGCTAGCCTGAAGGCTGGTCTGTAACCAATGGAAATGATTACTAATGAGTAATGAAAGCAACAATACCCCTGTCACACAAGATGACAATAAGCTGATCGCTGAACGTCGTGCCAAATTGACACAACGTCGTGAACAAGGCAATGCTTTTCCAAACGACTTCCGCCGCGATAGCTATGCTCAGGATCTACAAGACCAGTATGGCGAAGAGGACAAACCAGCTTTGGAGATTAAGGCGCTACCTGTTAAGGTGGCCGGTCGCATCATTCGTAACCGCGGTGCCTTTATTGAAATCCAAGATGTGTCTGGTCGTATTCAGTTGTACGTTAATCGTAAGGCCCTAAGCCCTGAGCAGTTGGCTGACATTAAGTCTTGGGATTTGGGCGATATTGTGGGTGCGTTTGGTACCTTGCAGAAGTCTGGTAAGGGTGACCTGTTTGTGGATATGCAGCAACCACAGTTGCTAACCAAGGCTTTACGCCCTTTGCCAGATAAGCACCACGGCTTGGCTGATCAGGAAATGCGCTACCGTCAGCGTTATGTGGATTTGATTGTGAATGATGAGTCGCGCAATACTTTCCGTAAGCGCACGCAGATAGTAGAAGCCATTCGACAGTTTCTGATTCGTCATGAATTTATGGAAGTAGAAACACCTATGATGCAGGTCATTCCCGGCGGTGCTAGTGCTAAGCCCTTTGTGACTTATCACAATGCACTGGACCTGGAAATGTTCTTGCGTATTGCTCCTGAATTGTATTTGAAGCGGCTGGTGGTCGGTGGCTTTGAGCGGGTGTTCGAAATCAACCGCAACTTCCGTAATGAGGGTCTATCCACGCGTCATAATCCAGAATTTACCATGTTGGAATTTTACTGGGCTTATGCTGACTACGAAGATCTAATGAATCTAACTGAAGCCATGCTGCGCGAAGTAGCAGCGGAGGTTTTGGGTGGCACGCAAGTCCATTATCAAGGCCAAGATTACGACCTAGGTCAGCCTTTTGAGCGTATCTCTGTATTTGATTCTATCCTTCATTATAACCCTAAGATTACGCCCGAGCAGCTAGCCGATGAGGCTGGTGCTCGCACTATTGCTAAGGGTTTGGGTATCCCATTGAAGGATTCTTGGGGTCTTGGCAAAGTGCAAATCGAGATCTTTGAAAAAACCGTAGAAGATCGCCTGGATGCGCCAACATTCATTACTAAATACCCAGCTGAGGTGTCACCCTTGTCGCGTCGTAATGACGAAGATCCGTTTGTGACTGATCGCTTTGAGTTTTTTGTGGGTGGACGAGAAGTGGCTAATGGATTCTCGGAGCTCAATGATGCCGAAGATCAGGCCGAGCGCTTTATGGCTCAGGTAGCAGAAAAAGATGCCGGTGATGATGAAGCTATGCACTATGACGATGACTATGTCACGGCTTTGGAGTACGGCCTGCCACCGACTGCCGGTGAAGGTATTGGCATTGATCGTTTGGTAATGTTCCTCACGGACTCGGCCTCCATCCGCGATGTGTTGCTGTTTCCGCATATGCGTCCAGAAGCCAAGTAAACCTATCGTATTATCGAAAAGGGAGCCTATGGCTCCCTTTTTTGTTGGTACGGAACACAAGGTCCTAACCTAAACTTGTTATAGTTTGATGCGCTCGAATACTTGCTCATCAATGTCATAGGGTAGGGGTTCTAACTCGATCATACTGTTGTCGATGTCGGCCACGCAAAGGGACTCATTTTCGGCTTCCTTGATGTTGATGACCGCGGTAAACCAATAGTGCTCAGCAGCCACTTGGGCTAGGCTGGTGATGCGACCAATGTTAGGGCGGCCACTGGCATCAATCTGCATGCCTATCTGCAATGCAGTGGGGCTGGTGATACGGCCGATATATAGGTGCCGTTTTAGCTTACCAAGATACTGCATGCGCGCGACGATTTCCTGCCCGGTATAACAGCCTTTCTGGAAGTTAATGGCGCCCATTTCCTGTAGGTTGAGCATTTGCGGCACATAGTGTTGGCTGCTCTCTTGATTAACGTAAATCATCCCGTCTTTGATCTGACTGACTTCCCACATGGCTGTTGAGGCGGGGCACGCATCCTTGGCCAATTGCAGCCACAAGTCCATAGCGGCTTCAGGTTGGCAATAAATAACGAAGCGTTGTTGCTCGATATTGGCACAGAACACAAAACCGTCATCGAAATATGATAGCTGACGTTCACCTGTTGGCACTTGGGTGATTTTTTGCAAGGCTGCGTGGGCACTGTCCCCCCATAAGCCAAGGCGAACCCAGTTGTTTTTCTGGTGGTGCAGTTCAGCTTTGGAGAAAACGATATATTTGGCTAAAGCGTTGTGTACCGATTCTGCCACATCCGCGGCCATATGCAAGACGATATTATTTTCAAATTGCAACACATCAAAGTTGGCGATAACACTACCCTTGGGGGTGCAATAGGCACCAGCTAGGCCCTGTTCTGCACTTAGATGATCCATATTGCAGGTTAGCTGGCCTTGCAAAAACTGGCTGGCATCGGCCCCGCAAAGTGTTAGTGAGCTATAATTGGATAAATCCGTCACATAGGCTTTAGCATTGCTGCTGCTGTTAGTGTGACCAATGCCTCCTTGAGGCAATGAGGCATAGCCTTGTTGCTGTAAAAAATCTTGCCAGTGTTGCATAGTGATAGAAACGTAGTTTGTTGGCTTGGATCAGTGAATTATCCACCTTAACGTCTGAAATAACCAGTCGTTTTGCGTTAAAATGGTGGCAATGAATAATGACTTGCAGATAGGTAAACCGCATATGTTGAATGAAACAGAGTTAAAGCGTCAAATTTGGCACAGTCGCCGTGGTATGTTGGAGCTGGATGTCTTGCTGGAGCCATTTGCACGTGAAGTATTGCCCAGTTTGGAAGCCGAGCAGCAGGATGTTTATGTGCGCCTGTTGGCGCAACAAGATCCAGATCTATTTGCCTGGTTTATGGGGCACGATAAAAGTGATGATGAAGAGCTTGTGGCCATGGTTAAGCAGGTTCAACAATATGCAGCCTCTGGATTTACATCTTAAGCCGTCGCGCTTGTTGGCTGGCTCCGCCATTATTGTTTGGGCGGTATTGCTAGCTCTATTTATATCTACGCAACCACCTTGGTGGCAAAGCGTTGGTGTGGCCACTATGGCTTTGTGGCACCTGCTGGTTTGGCTGCGTCGTTACGCTTGGTTGCAAACTCCTGATGGTATACAAAGGCTGCATGTCAGTGTTCA
>JAAERS010000114.1 GCA_024230095.1 Gammaproteobacteria bacterium
GCTCCTGGTCCCCGCGCTGGAAAACGGGCTTTTATCACATTGCTAATGGTGCCCAAGTGCCCTTGGCCCTGGCCTATTTTGATTATGAAAAAAAAATTGGCGGTATTGGCCACCTGATACAACCAACAGGTGATTTAACAAAGGATATGGCAGAAATTGAAGACTTCTACAGCCATATTGCAGCTAAAAACCCACACTATTACAACGCTGACGTTTTCGGTACTGGCGATACTAGGCTGTAATTACTTTCGGCACCGCAGCACAACAAACTTGGCATGCTTACCTTGTTGATCTACGCGCTTAAACCAACGCTTGAGTTTAGCGTGATAGCCCAGGTGGCGGTTACCAACCACCCATAACTCTCCAGAGACCGTTAACACCCTGGCCGCATCGGCAAACATAGCCATAGCCAAATGGTCACCCACAACACGCTGCTGATGGAACGGTGGATTGCATAATACCAAATCAGCACTTTGATCGACCAAATCGGCGGCACAATTGCCGACCTGAAATTGGCACTGTTGCTGGACACCATTTTGACGCGCATTAAGGGTTGCCGAAGCCACCGCCATATAGGATTCATCGACCCCGGTAACCATGGCAGTAGGCCAAGACTTCGCCGCCTGCAAAGACAAAATACCATTGCCACAACCAACATCCACCACCCGCTTAAAAACCCCCTGTGGCCAGTTGTCCAGCAAAAACTGCGTACCTTCATCCAAACGCTTGCGGCCATATACACCACTGTAATGACTCAATTGCATATCCCTGCATGACCAGCTATTGACCGTCGGTTCAGGGCTGTTATCTGCCGCTTGTTCTACATGAACCAACAACAGCCTAGCCTTTTTCTTAGCCCGGCTCGACGAGAGACTACCTAATAGCTGTGTAAGCAGTTCATAAAGGCGGGTATCCAGATGTTTTATCATGATGGGAATGATAACCTGTGCATCTGGTGCCAGTTGAGGCAAAAGGCGAGCCACCTGATCCCGCAATAAACTGTTACTCTTGGGCAGGCGCATAATTACCTTATCAAATGGGCCCTGCGGCGTGGCCAATGAATCAACAAATGCAATGTCTGGTAAATTATTTAAGCGCCCATTGTGACGTAAGGCCTGATATCCCAAGTAGGAATCCCCCCAGACAGTAACATTAGCTTCTTGAGACTGCTGTAAAATGCCACAACTTAAAGCCCCAAAACTATCATTTATTACCAGCACTCTGCTTGCACTAGTCAGCTGGGGCAGCGTTTCTAGGACAAGCTGGTCGGCACTATCCCATGCCTGCAACAATTCATTTCGACGCAAAGGCACACGTTGTAAATGCAAGCTACCCTGGGGCAGTTTTAGATGGGTTTCTAGTATCATTGATTATGGCGCCAAACGATCGATGTGCCAGCTGCTATCCGTTAGTTGATAACGAAAACGATCATGAAGCCGGCTCGGTTGACCCTGCCAAAACTCAAAGCTTTGCGGCTGCAGTCGATACCCAATCCAAGCTCCGGGACGAGTAACCGGGCCGTCTCCTATTTGTGTCTGTAACGACTCCACCCGCTGCTCTAAAGCTTCACGATTGGCCACAATCCGACTTTGTGGTGACGCGGCTGCACTTATCTGGCTATCCCGTGGGCGATTCAAAAAATAGGCATCTACGGCATCCTCTGGCACAGCATCTACAGTACCCGTGATACGCACTTGACGCTCTAGGGGTGCCCAATAAAATAACAAAGCCGCATGGGGATTTTGCGCCAATTGCTGGCCTTTGTCGCTACGGCTATCTGTATACCAAACCAAACCCTGCTCATCAAATTCTTTTAACAAAACAATACGTGCCGCCGGGCGACCATCTATATCAGCCGTCGCCAAGGTCATGGATGTAGCATCATGATGACAAACCTGTTCCGCCTCGGCCAGCCAGCGGCGAAACTGTTGCCAAGGATCCGCCTGAAGTTGCTGTCTGCGCAATCCGTCAGCCTCATACTCGCGACGATAATCTTGATAATTGGACATATTAGGTACCACTTTCTCTTTAGAGAAGGCCATTATAGAACACCCTACTAAGAACTTAACCCCCAATAAATGTTAACCCTGATCTTTTGACCTAGCCAATTTTCACGGCAAGCTGCCCCAATTTGGCAACTCCAAGCCAATACTCGTAACAAATTGCGTAAAGTTGCGTAAAAGACAACGCTTTTGCAGCGAACGATATGTCTCAAACAAGTGTTTAATGTAAAATGCCGAAACGATATAACTGGCTCTAAATGGAATTCACATGACCGCGAAAAGTTTTTTTTCATCATTAATTAAAAAAGTCGTACTGCCAGCACTAATTATTGCTGCCGCCGGCTACTTTTTTGTCTATATGAAAAATTCTAAGCCCCCCGTACCGGCAGAGCCAATCGCCGAGAAAGCGTGGGGCGTAGCCACACATGTTGTCGAACTTGTGGATGCCGCTCCAGAATTGGCTCTCTATGGCGCAGTTGAAGCCAGCGATAGCGTCGAACTCAGCGCCACAGTGAGCGCCTATGTAGACAATGTCAATGTGGCCAAAGGAGATACGGTAAAGGCTGGTCAAAGCCTCATTACTCTGGATGATCGCGAACTAAAACTGACCTTAGCCCAGCGCCAGGCCAGCATTTTGGACACCAACGCCCGTATTGCCAGTGAGAAGAATAGCCATGCCACTAGTATTAAAGCCTTTGCCGTCGAGCAAAAGCTTCAGGATTTAAATCTCAAAAACTTGGCGCGTCAAGAAGAACTGGTGGACAACAACATGACCCCAGCGTCTCGTTTAGAAGATGCCAACAAGCTGGTGCATCAGCAGCAACTGTCTTTGATCAATCGCCAAAGTAACCTCAACGACCACCCTAACCGTCTTGCCCAACTCAAAGCCCAAGCTTTACAGAATCAGGCGCAATTGGAATTCGCTGAAATTGACCTGCAACGTACCAATATTGTCGCTCCTTTTACCGGCCGTATACTGAGTGTTCACACGGCCGCAGGCAACCGCACTCGCAGTGGTGACCGAGTGATCAGCATGTACAACACCCAGACCTTGGAAGTGCGTAGCCAAATTCCTGCTCGTTACTTACCCTACCTGCAGTCGGGACAGCAGCTAAGAGCCCAATTAAACAACAACAGCATTAACATGCAGCTGCCTTTAGTTCGTCTGTCGGCCGAGACCAGTAATAGCCAAGGTGGCATCGACGCCTTCTTCACCCTGCCCAAAAATGCCAGTTTAGAGGTAGGCCGCAACGTCCAGCTAACCCTAGCCTTGCCGGTCGAACAACAAGTGGTGGCCATCCCTGCGCTAGCCCTATATGGCCAAAACCGCGTCTACCGGGTTGTCGAAAACCGTTTACAAGCCGTATTGGTAGAGCGCTTGGGGGAAATTCGCAATTCTGAAGGTCAACCATTGACCCTAATTCGGGGCAACGACCTTAATGATGATGACCAATTGATAACCACACAGCTACCTAACGCCATCACTGGCCTGTTAGTTGAAACTCGCTGAGGCTAAGGGAAATATCTTATTATGTTAGACTCCTTTATCAAGATTTTTGCCAGCCACAAGGTGGCGTCGAACCTGCTGATGTTGCTGATGTTTTTGTCAGGCGGCTACGGCTTAATGAAACTGAATACCCAGTTTTTCCCTGACTTCGCCATTGAAGTAGTGAATGTAACCGTAGTCTGGAGTGGCGCTTCCGCAGAAGAAGTCCAAACCAGCATTACCGTACCCTTAGAGCAACAACTAAAAAGCGTTCCTAATGTTAGCAAAGTAACCTCTAATACTCGCCGCGGCAGTGTTACCCTAAGCCTAGAAGTAGAAAGTGACGCTAACTTTAGCGAGGTAACCAGCAACATTAAGCAACGTGTGGATACGCTGACCGGTCTACCCAGTGACGCCGAAGAACCCACCGTTGAGCAGATTACCCGCTATGACAACGTCGGCACTGTATTAATTACCACAGACGGCCCCCTCGAAGAACTCATCGGCATTGCCCGTAAGGCCGAGGAGGAGCTGCTTGCCGATGGCATCAGTAAAGTCTATTTTATCGGTCTACCTAGCCGTGAAATAGCTATTCAAGTGAACAACGGCACGCTGCATGACTTGGGTTTATCCATGCAAGCTATGGCCAACCTAATCAACAACCAAAGTTCCGATGTCATGGCTGGCACAGCCGGCAAAGCAGATGGTTCTAAACAATTACGAGCCATCGGCAAAGTTTCTGATGTGCAAAGCTTTGAACAGTTGCCATTACTTACCAACAACAATGCCCAACTGGTGCGCTTAAGTGATGTAGCAACAGTTACCTTACGCCCAGAAGATGACCAGCCAACCGCCACCTACCAAGGCAAACCTGCTATTGAGTTGTCAATTATGCGCACGCCCAGTGACGACACACTCGAAATGGCAGAGGTGATGACTAACTGGGTTGAAAATGCCCGCTTACGTAATCCGAATAGTGTTGAGATCATCCTTTACAGCGAACAATGGCAATTGCTTAAGCAGCGCATCATGTTATTGATTAATAATGGGGCGACTGGCCTAGTCCTGGTGGTAGCGTTACTGTTTTTGTTCCTCAATTCGCGAGTCGCTTTTTGGGTTGCCATGGGCATCCCAGCGTCCCTACTGGCGGCATGGGGTGTGGTCTACCTGATTGGTGGTTCCATCAATATGATCAGTCTATTTGGCATGATCATGGCCCTTGGCATCATTGTGGATGATGCCATTGTAGTGGGGGAGGACACCCTCACCCATGTACAGCGTGGCGAACCCTCTTTACAGGCAGCATTAGGTGGAGCTAGACGCATGCTAGGCCCGGTAGCCGCTTCTTCACTTACCACTATTGCGGCATTCCTGCCACTGCTTTTAGTGGGCGGCATTATTGGCAATATCCTGCGTGACATTCCTATTGTAGTGATTTGTGTGATTGTTGTTTCACTAATAGAATGTTTCTTAATCTTACCCGGTCACTTACATCACGCCTTGTCCTCTCGTGCAAAACGCAAAGATTCACGTTGGCGCCAAGCCTTTGACCGGGGTTTTGATAGGTTTAAAAACAACATTTTCCGCCCTACGGTAACGGCGGCTATCAACTACCGCATGGCTACTTTTGCCATGGCCATAGCGGCCTTAATCGTTGCTATTAGTATGTTGGCCGGTGGCCGCCTGCAATTCACTTTCTTTCCCTCTACAGATGGCGATACACTTCGCGCCAACGTGCAATTCAGTGCCGGTACCGACAAGCGGGTTGTCGTTGACTATTTGGCTCAAATTGAGCAGGCCATGCTTGAGACTGAACAACAATTGGGTGGCAACCTAGTGCGTCAAAGTGCCGCTTTCTATGGTACCAATACGCTTTCTAAAGATGGCCTCTCCAGTCGTGATCAAATAGCGTATCTCAATGTCCAAATGGATAGCAGCTCCCTGCGCCCTATCACCAACTCCGAATTCATCAGTGCTTGGTATGAAAATGCTCCCAAAGTGCCTGGCTTGGAAAAACTCATTATAGATGAGCCTGCAAATGGCCCTCCGGGCAAACCGATTGAAGCGGAAATTTCCGGGGCTAGTGCTGAGGTGATGAAGGAAGTCTCCTTAAGCCTACAAAGCAGCCTCAAGGCCTTTGCTGGCGTGCAAAATATCGATGACAACCTTCCCTATGGTATGGAGCAATATGTATACAAATTGACCCCGCAAGCCAAAACTCTGGGGCTCACCTCCTCTGATATTGGTCAGCAGTTGCGTAATGCTTTTGATGGTATAAAAATCCAAAGTTTTTACCAAGGATCTGATGAGATTGATGTCCGTCTTATGCTCACCGATGGCAACCGCAACAATATCAATGCGTTATATGCTTTCCCAATTATCCTTAATAATGGCACCACCGTACCGTTGCTAGAATTGGTCGAGTTTACAACCCGCCGGGGTATTGATAAGTTTCAAAGCCAAGATGGCAAACTCACAGTTACTGTTATCGCCGACGTAGATATTGGCACTACCAACGCCAATGAAGTCATTGGCAAATTACAAGAACAAATTATTCCAGAGCTAGAGAAACAATATGGTGTTGAGATTGTCTTTGGTGGTGCCCGTGCGGACCAACAATCCACTATGCAGGATATGATGATCGGCCTGATTCTGGGCCTTATCCTGATCTATATCGTTCTCGCATGGGTGTTTTCTTCCTACAGCTGGCCCCTAGCCGTGATGTTCACCATTCCTTTTGGTATCACCGGTGCTATCTTGGGCCACACGGTAATGGGGCTTGATTTAACCATTCTGTCTTTATTTGGCCTGTTTGGTCTATCGGGTATCGTGATCAATAACAGTATCGTTCTCCTGTCCTTCTACAAGGAACATCGAGATCAAGGCATGGCTCCTGAAGACGCCATTGTCGAAGCCGCTTGCCAGCGTTTGCGTGCTGTAATACTGACATCTTCCACCACTATTGCGGGCTTAACGCCAATACTATTTGAAGTATCCTTGCAGGCTCAGTTCCTGATTCCCATGGCGACCTCAATCGTATTTGGCTTGGCTCTGGGAACCTTGTTAATTCTGTTCGTTGTTCCTTCCATAGTCATCATGCTAGAAAGTGCCGGCAACACTGTTAGCAATTTATTTCGAACAAACAAAGCTGACGTTGGCCCTCGCGCTGCCTAAGCTTCAAACCCAGCCCGACCAGCCGTGCACCTGCACGTTGCTGGTCGGCACTGCCACTGCTATAAGCCTGCGCCAGCAATTGTTGAAAACCCTCCACATTAATACCTTCACCGGCCCGTTCTCGTGTTAATTGAGTAAAATCAGCAAACTTCAATTTCACCACTAAACCACTAATCACATACTTGGACGTTAATTTTTGCCAACGCGCGTGTAATTGCATTAATAGATCAGGCACAGAGTAAGCGTGAATGGCCGCTAAATTCATATCATTGTCAAAGGTGGTCTCCACAGAAACTGATTTGCGGGCACGCTGAGATTGTACTGGGCGGTCATCCAATCCATAGCGGCGCTTGATCAAACTTTCTCCCAAACGCCCAAACATGTGCAATAATTGATCAGCCGTGTAGACTCTTAAATCTGCGCAGGTTTCTATGCCTTGAGCGGCCAAGCGCTGAGCCGAGACAGGTCCCACACCAGGAATTTTACGCACCGGTAGGGCAGCAGAAAACACATCCAGTTCCTCAGGCCGCACCACAAACAGACCATTGGGCTTGTGCCAATCACTGGCCACCTTGGCGACAAACTTATTTGGGGCGACACCTGCCGACACAGTGATGCCTACTTCCATGGCGACCGCTGACCGGATCTGCTGAGCTATGGCTGTCGCACTGCCAACAACCTGAGCGGCTTCAGTAACATCAAGAAATGCCTCATCCAGAGACAAGGGCTCTATAGTGTCCGCATAACGCCGAAATATATCCATCACTTGGGACGAGACCTGACGGTATACCGCCATACGCCCGGGTATAATCTTTAGTGCAGGACATAATCTCTTAGCTTGTGCGGAAGGCATAGCCGAATGCACACCAAACGCACGAGCTGGATAATTACAGGTAGCAATGACACCGCGGCTATCAGGGGCGCCACCTATCGCTATAGGAACGTCTCTGTAAGCTGGGTTATCGCGCATTTCTACGGCCGCATAAAAACAGTCACAGTCGATATGGATTATCTTGCGTTCATTCATAACCGTGTCAATACCCTAGGGCCTTTAGATAAGCCGAAAAGTTGCGCTATAAGTATTAAAATACTGGATATTTAACCAGTATTTTAATACTTATAGCGCATTTTACAAGTCTCAGGCCTAGCTCATTTCCGCTTGAGTCTATAAAATAGTGACTAATAATGATTTATCCAGAGACTGACCATGGATCAACAAACTCAAACTGAGCTAGAAGCCGCGGCTTTTCGCCGCTTACTGCAACATCTAGATGAACGTAAAGATGTGCAGAATATCGAGCTTATGATTCTGTCAGGCTTTTGTCGCAACTGCCTCAGCAAATGGATGATGGCGGCGGCCGATGAGAAAGGTGTTGCGTTGGATTATGATCAAGCCCGCGAACACATCTACGGTATGCCTTATAGTGAATGGAAAGAGCGTCATCAAAGGCCTGCAAGTGAAGAGCAACTAGCCGCTTTTGCCGCCATTGAAGCGGCCAAGAAACAATAGCTTATGCCACATCCTTTACTAGACTCATTAGAACAGAAAATTCGGTTACTACTCACCGAATCAGCCACTCTGCGCTTGGAAATTGCGCAGTTAGAACAAGAAAATGCACGTTTGCTGCGCCAGCAGCAAGAGTGGGAAACTCAACTTGGTCAATTATTGGAGCGATTTGATCAGGTTAACCAACCTTTGGATTAACTACACCATGCCTCTACAGGCTTTTATTAGGGTCTTCACTATAACAACAACGCTGGTACTTTTCGCTTGTAGTCAGGACAAGGAATCAGTCGCGCCTAACGAAACAGCCGGCCATGAAGCTACCAGCCAAACCGCCAAGCGCAAGCCATACAAGATAAGCCCTCCACCCAAACCTATCTCAACCGCCAATGCCGTCGCTAAACTGAACCGGGTAATTACCAACACACTGCGTGATACCAAACTACCTGATTTCAACCAATACACCGACGTAAAGCAAAAGAAGCACGCTTTTTTTGCTTTTTTGCGGCCCCTGGTCGTGCAGACAAACAAGCAAATTTTGCGCTTACGCGATGAGCTATCTCACATTGATCCAACACGCATTACCAAACAGCAAAAAGCATATTTAAAGAAATTAGCACGCACCTATAAAATTAAAACCAGTGAACCTGAAGAGCAGCTGGCTTTACTATTACGCAAGATTCAAGTTATTCCCGAAGCCTTAGTGCTTGCTCAAGCTGCCAATGAGAGCGCTTGGGGCACCTCTCGCTTTGCCGTAAAAGGGAATAATTTATTTGGGCAATGGTGCTTTAAAGCTGGCTGTGGCCTAGTGCCCAGCGGCCGACCATCTGGTGCCAACTATGAAGTACGTCTATTTAAAACACCGCAGGATTCTGTCTCGGCTTACGCTCGCAACCTAAACTCTCACGGTGGCTATCTGGATTTGCGCAAAATTCGAGCCTGCCTGCTCGATGCAAATGACCCAATTACCGGGCGTGCGCTGGCCTCAGGCTTACTCCACTACTCCTCGCGCGGGGTAGCGTATATCAATGAAATTAAGCAGCTCATCCGCGTCAACAAGTTAGAAGTCTGGGATAAGAACTGGTGGGGTGAGCAAAACCCAGGGCATGCTTGTTACAGCCTAGTGCAGGTTCCTGAGCCTATCATTGAAACCTTACCTATGACAGAATCTCAACTGGCCAGTGATGCGCCACTAATAACCCAGGACACCCCAAAAGCAGAATAGCCATGAGCCGACTAGTTTATTCCACCGATCAAGGACGTTTATGCCCAGAGTGCCAACAAAGTACCTGTCAGTGCAAAAGTCTTAAGCAAACCCCGGGGGATGGTAATGTGCGTATACGTTTCGAAACCAAAGGCCGTAAAGGTAAAGGGGCAACGATCATTAGTGGTATCCCCCTAGACGCGTCGGCGCTAAAAAAGCTGCACAAAGAGCTAAAACAGAAAACCAGCACCGGTGGTACCATTAAAGATGGCATTATGGAGTTACAAGGTGACCAGCGAGAACGTGTGTTAGCGCTACTTAGTAATCGCGGCTACGCCTCAATCAAATTGGCAGGCGGCTAAACATGGACTTGGGGTGGTTGTTATTACCCTTGGCCGCGGGCATGTGGTTTTGGTGGGACACCAGTGCCGCCAAGGAACAAGCTCGTCAGTACGCCAAACAACAGTGTCAATTACAACAGGTACAGTTGCTCGATGATACTGTGGCCCTTAAAAAAACACTATTACGAAGAAGCCCAACTGGTCATATGACGCTGCAGCGTAAGTTTCACTTTGAATTTAGTGGCGACGGCGAGCAACGGGCACAGGGATATATTGAACTAATAGGCCGTAAAATCAAAAAGGTGCACCTAGATGTTCACCGAATTCATTAATCTTTAGTTGTTTGTCATGTTTCCTATATTCTAGGCTAGAGTTTCATAGTCACTCTGCTAGAATATTGATTTTTTACGTAGTTAAAACCATTAGCGAGGCTCTGCTTGACTAACTTACCCGTTATAATCGGATTTGGTGGCATAAATGCAGCCGGGCGTTCGTCTTTCCATCATAGCTACCTTCGCTTGATTTCTGAGCACCTTAACCAACAGCAACGCACTGAAATGCTCACGGGACTAGCCACCCTTACCAACCAAGTCAACTATAAAGACGGGCGTTATGTACTCGCTGCCACTGGCAACAGCATCACTGAAAATCAAATCAGTGAACAACTGCAGCAATCTTTACTCAACAGCACCCTTATTCGTCCCATTGGCAAAACCGCCTACGACATTGACAACCTTGTTCTTAACAAGGCCGCCCTGCTACACGCCAAAAAGGGCGAAGCGATCACCTTTACTTTGCGGCAACGTCAAATGCCAAACAAGGTGCCAGCAAACTGGCAGGTGACTTCCCTAGAAAATGGTGAATACCTAGTGCAGGTGCAAGGTAGCCTTGATGCCATATTAAACGATTCACGCCGCGCCCCTGTGAGCGCCGCAGGGCAACTACCTGACGGCTTTGCACCCGGCACCTTATACCAATCACGTAACCACCCACGAAATCTACAAATGACTGTTTTTGGCGCCTCTGACGCACTGCGCTCAGTGGGCATTGACTGGCAAGATATTCAGGACCAGATTGCACCAGATCGCATTGCCGTCTATGCCAGCAACTCCATCGGTCAACTGGACGAAGCGGGCTTTGGTGGGCTGTTGAAAAACCCGACCCAAGGCAAGCGTATTACATCCAAACAAATGCCTTTGGGCTATGGCCAGATGCCAGCTGACTTCGTCAACGCCTATCTCTTGGGGTCGGTCGGGGCAGTTGGTTCGTCTCTCGGTGCCTGCGCAACTTTCCTCTACAATTTACGTAACGCGGTCAACGATATCAAGTCGGGCCTTCGCGATCTGGTAGTTGTTGGCAGCAGCGATGCCCCCATCACTCCCGAGGTCATGGAAGGCTTTCGGACCATGGGTGCCTTGGCTGAAGACCACGAACTTTGTGCTTTAGACGGTGTCGAAAACCCAGATTTACGCCGTACCTCTCGCCCCTTTTCCAGTAACTGTGGTTTTACTATGGGCGAAGGCTCTCAGTGGATTGTATTAACCAGTGATCGCTTTGCCATGCAGATAGGTGCCCAAGTATTTGGTTCCGTACCAGGCGTCTATGTGAATGCCGATGGCCACAAAAAATCCATTTCAGCACCGGGTATTGGCAACTACATCACGCTGGCTAAAGCTTGCTCTTTGACACGCGCGATCCTAGGTGAAAAATCATTGCAGCAGCGCTCCTGCGTGCAAGCCCATGGCACCTCAACTCCGCAAAACCGCGTGACTGAATCCCACGTTCTCAACCAAACAGCCAAGGCATTTGGTATTGACTCCTGGCCCATAGGTGCCGTGAAAGCATTCCTAGGACACTCCCAAGGCACGGCCGGTGGAGACCAACTTATCACCTCTCTGGGCCTATGGAAATACGGCTACTTACCTGGCATTAGTACTATTGATCATATCGCTGATGATGTGCACGCTAGTAACTTGCGAATTCAAGCGGCCCATATGGAATTTGGCACCAAAGCCATGGACTCAGTGTTACTTAATTCTAAGGGGTTCGGTGGTAATAATGCCAGTGCTGTACTCTTGTCACCAAGCGCTACTGAACAATTGCTGTCCCAACGCCATGGTAACAAAGCTGTTACTGCTTGGCAGAGCGCTCGGGTAGCTGCACAAACACAAGCACAGGACTATGAACAAGAAGCCAAGCGTGGCACAGCGCGCCCCATCTACCGGTTTGCTCACAACGTTCTCCAAGGCCCTGAGCTAACCATCACTGACAAAAAAATCACAATTCCAGGCTATGCAAAAGCCATTGATATTACAGCCGACAACCCGTTTACAGATCTGAGCTAATCTTTATGCTACGCCCAGCACCATGCGGACGTTGTCCGTCGTTTGCTGGGCCAGAAGGTGGCGAGATTCAGTTCGTATGTCAGTTAAAGCATCCAACACATGTGGCAGATCATCAGGACGGTTAAGGCGATTTGACTGGTGAGCCATAGGCATATCTGGCGCATCTGTTTCTAACACCAACCAAGTCAGTGGCAGCTCAGCAATCACACGCCGCGTCTTGCTGGCCCGAGCGTAGGTGATTGTGCCACCAACACCCAGTTTAAAACCCAGGTCTGCATAGGCTTGCGCTTGTTGCACATTACCGCTGTAGGCATGTACAAACCCTCCCGAGTTGAATTTTTTCTGTCGCAATATTTTGATCACGCGATCATGGCACTTGCGAACATGTAAAATAACCGGCAGATTAAGCTGTTTAGCCAAGCTCAGCTGCTCCATAAACAACACTTCTTGAGCTGCCCAAGTCGGCTCTGGCAGATGCCAGTCTAAACCAATCTCACCCACCGCTACGGCTTGTGCTGATTCGGTTAAGCGGGCAAGGAGGGCTAAATCTTCACGACTGTGATGATCAACATAATAGGGGTGCAAACCCAGAGCAAGATGCCAATGGGCGTGTTGCTGACACAGGTTAATCAAATCTAGCCAATGCGCCGCCTGCGTAGCAGGCACCAATAGATCGTTAACACCCCGCTGCAAACAGGATTGCCAAAGTTGAGGTTGCAAAGCCTGCAACTGAGCATGATCCCAATGACAATGACTGTCAAAGAGTCGCTCTAGCGGCAGGCCCTTGCTCATAGACTAGTGCTCGCGTGTAGAGCGGAATTGAATATCTGGCCAACGCTCTTGTGTAAGACTCAGGTTCACACGTGTAGGGGCTAAGTACGTAAGGTGGCCACCCCCATCTATAGCTAAATTGTCCGCCGCTTTGCGCTTAAAGTCCTCCAGCATCTTGGCATCATCACACTCAACCCAGCGTGCCGTATTGACACTAATGGGTTCATAAATACACTCAACCTTGTATTCGTCTTTCAAACGGTAAGCAACCACTTCAAACTGCAGCACCCCAACAGCACCCACAATGAGGTCATTGTTTTTGCCGGGCATAAATAGCTGCGTCGAACCCTCTTCCGAAAGCTGTTGCAAACCCTTTTGCAAAGCTTTCATTTTCAGTGGGTCTTTCAATCGTACACGCCGAAACAACTCTGGAGCAAAATGGGGAATACCGGTGAATTTCAATGCTTCGCCTTGCGTAAAGGTATCACCAATTTGGATAGTGCCGTGGTTATGCAAGCCAATAATATCACCTGAAAAGGCCTGCTCCACATTGGCTCGTTCACCGGCCATAAAGGTCACGGCATCAGCAATTTTAACGTCTTTACCCAAACGTTCGTGACGCATTTTCATACCGCGCCCATAAGAGCCAGAACAGATGCGCATAAAAGCAATACGATCCCGGTGCTTGGGGTCCATATTGGCTTGAATCTTAAACACAAAGCCACTGAATTTTTCTTCGTTGGCTTTTACCACACGAGTGCCAGCATGGCGCTCTTCTGGCGCTGGTGCCCATTCAACAAAATAATCCAGCATCTCACGCACACCGAAATTGCCCAAGGCCGTGCCAAAGAATACCGGTGTTAATTGGCCAGCCAGATACAATTCCAGATCAAACTCATGACTTGCGCCACGCACCAATTCAATCTCATCTCGCAAGTCATCCAGCAAGTCACCCAGGGCCTCTGCCGCTTCGACAGATTCCAAACCCTGTATCTGAATATCTTCAGCAATCATATGCCCTTGGCCTTGGGTATAAAGGTGAATGGTATCTGTGTATAGGTTGTAAACTCCCTTGAATCGCTTGCCCATGCCAATAGGCCAAGTTACGGGCGCGCAGGCGATCTTGAGTACGTCCTCTACTTCGTCCAGCACTTCTATCTGATCCCGCACTTCACGATCCATTTTATTCACAAAAGTGAATATAGGGGTATCACGCAAACGGCATACATCCATCAACTTGATGGTTCGGTCTTCGACACCTTTAGCGCCATCAATGACCATCAATACGGAGTCAACAGCAGTCAATGTACGATAAGTATCTTCCGAGAAATCTTCATGCCCCGGCGTATCTAGTAGGTTTACCGTGCGCTTCGCATAGGGGAACTGCATGACTGAGGAAGTGACAGATATGCCACGCTGCTGCTCCATGGCCATCCAGTCTGAAGTCGCCTTCTTGTCACCCTTTTTACCTTTCACTGAACCAGCTTCTTGAATAGCCTGCCCAAACAACAAAAGTTTTTCTGTGATCGTGGTTTTACCCGCATCCGGGTGCGAGATGATAGCAAAAGTACGACGTTTGTTAACTTCTGCTAGGAATGTATTATCGGCCATTTGGCTCCAACCTGATGTCATAACTCGGTGCCAAAGGGGTGCTCCTGCAGCGAGATTTTTTTGAGGCGTCTATTTTCGCTTATATGGCAACTTTTCTCAAACAAAACACGTCGACAAATGCCATCAAAGCGGTGTTAAATTAGCCAACAATACGCCTATCCTGTATAATTTCTCGCTCCCAATTTGAGCGGCCCGTTTTCTGGGGTCGTGTGTCCAAGCACAAATCGCTAATCGCAGGAATATTCATGTTCGATCTCGCAAGCCACGCTCCAGCCAACACAAAAAACGATATGCTCTCGGGGCTTACCGTCGCACTGGCCTTAGTACCAGAAGCCGTCGCCTTTGCTTTTGTCGCCGGTGTAGAGCCCTTGGTTGGTTTGTATGCTGCCTTCATGGTAGGTCTGATTACCGCCGTATTTGGTGGCCGCCCGGGTATGATTTCTGGCGCCACTGGGGCTTTGGCCGTGGTCATGGTTAGCCTAGTCGCTGAACACGGTGTTGAATACCTGTTTATTACTGTAGTGCTGATGGGTATATTACAGATACTGGCGGGCATATTACGCCTTGGTAAATTCATTCGTATGGTGCCACACCCTGTTATGCTCGGCTTTGTAAATGGCCTGGCTATCGTGATCTTTTTAGCGCAGCTTAGCCAGTTTAAATTTATTGATGATGATGGCGCATTGCGCTGGTTAGAAGGCCCGCAGATGTACCTATTGCTGGGTCTCATCGCCATCACTATGGGTATTATTCGTTACCTGCCACGCATTACCACGGCCATTCCTTCATCCTTAGCGGCTATTGTGGTGGTGAGCGCCCTAGTAATTGGCTTAGACTTGGATACACGCACTGTGGGTGACATTGCTTCCATTGCTGGCGGCTTCCCTAGCTTCCATATCCCCCAAGTACCCTACAACCTAGAAACCCTGATAATTATTTTTCCTTATGCCGTAATTTTAGCCGCCATTGGCTTGATTGAGTCACTGCTGACCTTAACTTTGGTTGATGAAATAACAGGGACCCGAGGCCGAGGCAATAAAGAATGTGTTGGCCAAGGTCTTGCCAACACGGCAACTGGCCTGTTTGGCGGCATGGGTGGCTGTGCCATGATTGGACAGAGCATGATCAACGTCAACTCCGGTGGTCGTGGCCGCCTATCTGGCATTACTGCTGCTTTATCTCTATTAGCATTTATTCTGGTCGCCTCGCCACTGATTGAAATAATCCCGGTAGCCGCTTTGATCGGGGTGATGTTCATTGTGGTACTGGGCACTTTTGAGTGGTCCAGCTTTCGTATTATTCGGAAAATTCCCAAATCTGATGCCTTTGTGCTGATCCTAGTATCGTCTGTGACTGTTGCTACGGATCTAGCCATTGCCGTTGTGGTCGGTGTTATCTGCTCCGCTTTGGTATTTGCATGGAAATATGCCAAACACACCCAGGTGACTCACGAAGACATTGAAGAAAGCCGCATCTACTACCTGCGCGGCCCTATCTTCTTTGGCTCCGTACAAAATTTCCTAGAGTTATTTGACCCCAGTAATGATCCAAACGATGTTATTATTGATTTTCAGCGTTCACGGGTGGCAGACCACTCTGGCCTAGAAGCCATTGATACCTTAGCAGAGCGTTATATTAAGGCCGGTAAGCAATTGCACCTGCGCCACCTAAGCCCTGAGTGCATTCGTTTGCTGACTAAAGCAGGCAATCTGGTTGAAGTAAATGTCATAGAAGACCCAGATTACAAAATTGCCACTGACGAATTGGCTTAAAGAAAAGGCTTATTTAGCCTTACGCATGACGGCTAGTTAATAGACATCATCATTAGCAAGGCATCTTCACGAACGCCGTCAGCATTAGTGTAATAATGGCGGCGCTTGCCGGTAAAACTAAAGCCGGCACCCAGATAAAGCCTTTGCGCCGCTTGATTGCTCTTTCGAACTTCTAAAAACACCTGTTCCACTCCCTTGCCAGCCAACCTAGCTAACATGGTCTGGAGCAGTTGTTTGGCATAACCTCTGCCACGCACAGCAACGTCAACCACTACCGTGTGAATGTCAGCCTGATCCAGCACGTGGGCGGCCACCATATAACCGACCAAACTGTCATCAGAGATAATTGCCATTACCGTCTCCGTCCCTTGGCACGCGGACGACAGCTGTTTTACTGTCCAAGCCGGTTCATTTTCTAATCTCGACAGGTTCGCCAACTGGCGCAAGTGGGCGGAACTCACTGTGGCACCCAGCTCAAGAAAATGAGCCATCCTTAGTCTGCCAGCAATGACTGCATATGCGACCAGGCTTCTGCTTTATTACTCGGAATCTTCAATAGTTGATGCAGACTATGGGTTAGCAAAACCTTGGCTTCAGGCCAGTGGCTGCCTTTCCCTACGGTGCCCAAGACTAGAGATTCTGGCATTAACAAATCTGCACTGCGCTGACCCAGCAACATCACCTTCGTCACGGATTTTTCACGTAACAGCTTTTGCAATTGGTAGGCTAACGCCGCCTGGGCACCACTTCGAGTGTGATCGCCATGTAAACCAGGCACTAAAGGCCAGTGGAACTCGCCTTGTGCCTGGGGCATGACCTGCTTGTCGCCCAAATTTAAAGCATTGACCATCGCCGTTTGCAGTTGCGCTAATGAACTAGTCATGGCCGCACCATCTTGCAAAGGCACTTCGTTCACAACCAGCACACCCAAACTGTACCAGCTAAAACTTAGGTGCAAAGGTTCAATGCGCTCTCCCTCAGCAGCAGATTTAGGCGTAGTTTGCACGGTCTTTGCTAGCGGTTCAGATTGCAACTCTAGCGGTTTCGCATCAGGCGCCAGGCTAGCATCCAGATTAGCACTATCGGCCAGCAAGCTGGTGCGTATCTGCGCCGCCTGAGCCTGAGCTTGTTGCACGCTCATACCTAGAGGAGGAGGCTCATTAGCAGGCGCGAATTCACCCTCCATCGCGTGGGCATCTGGATTGCCCAGGGACTCGGTAGAGCCAGTCTGTGGCTGTGCCTGATGTTGGCGCTGCTGATCAGCTTGGTTCGCTAGTGGTAGATCATTCGCTTCTTGCCACAAGATTCCAGTCGGTAGCGTACACTCAGGCAAGGGCAACCAACTGCTCACTCCCATGGCATTTAGATATTGTAAACGAGCCGCTTCAGGCAGCATTTGATGTGAACTCATAATCGATTAACTAATTAGTAGTTTTTGTCGCTCTTGCTACACATACGTTAGTAGATTTTTATGCTACATTCTCTTACTTGTATAACTGGCTAACATGGCATACATACATATCGAATCATAACACAGGCATTACAATGGAGCAGCTCGTGAGTTCACAATTTGACTTTGATAAGGTCACCAACCGCCATCATACCCATGCACTTAAATGGGATAAATACAGCGAAGATATAATTCCTCTATGGGTAGCCGATATGGATTTTGAATCGCCGCCTGTGATCATTGAAGCACTGCACGAGCGCATCAGCCATGGCATATTTGGTTACACACGCCCGAGTGCGGACTGGGCGCAAGTTGTTGTCGACTATTATGAAACACAACATAACTGGAAAATCCAACCGGAGTGGGTGGTTTGGGTACCCGGTGTCGTTGCCAGCTTGAATCTAGCTTGTTTATCTCTGTCAGCCGACAAGGATACGGTATTGACACCTGATGTCATCTACCCTGCTTTCCATAACAGCCCGCGACAAAGCCACAAAACAGCCCATAAGCTGCCCATGACCTACGCCCAAAAGCGTTTGCGTGTGGATCTAGAAAGATTACCTGAAGCACCTGCCGAGGTGGCCAAGCTGATGCTATTTTGCAACCCTCAAAACCCCGGTGGTTGCGTTTATAGTCGTCAGGAGCTAGAGCAAATAGATGCCTACTGCCAAGCCCACAACCTTGTGTTAGTATCAGATGAAATACATGCCGATTTAATTTTAGAGGCCGACAAAAAGCACATTCCTTACGGTCAGGTAAGCGACTACGCCGAACAGAACTGTGTCGTTTTGGGGGCCGCTAGCAAGACCTTTAATCTCGCCGGTCTTGCTTGTTCTTGGGCGGTGATACCCAATGCAGGTCTGCGGGAAAAGTTTATTAATGCCAAACAGGGCATCGTGTCCGAAATAAACCCTCTGGGTTTCGAAGCAACCATGACGGCGTTAAGCAAGGCACAAGATTGGCGGCATGAATTATTGATTTATCTTCGCGCCAATCGTGACTATCTAGCCCAAGAGTTCGCTACCATTAAAGGTATAGAAATGTTGCCGATGGAGTCCACCTATTTGGCATGGATCGACGTGTCTGCCCTTAATTTAGAAGACCCACCTGCCTTCTTTGAGGCGGCCGGGGTTGGCATGTCACCCGGCGCCGGCTTCAATGACCAGCGTTTCATGCGCCTTAATTTTGGCTGTCAACGAGCCTTGTTAGAAGAAGCCATACGCCGTATTAGAAAAGTCTTGTAGGGGCCTGATAAGCTAGTGAAGAGTAGAAAAATCGGCAAACACATGCTGTTTTAACACCTTCACGGCTTTTTCAATAGCAGACCGATGTTGACCCTCTAGCGCATAGCGCTCGTTGGTCAACTTGGTTTTCACCTTTTTATCCAACTTTTTCCAATCTTCCTTGATCGGCATATGCTCTGTCTGAGCATAAATAAAGTCGATAATGGCCAACTTTTCCTGCTTTAGCAGTTCGGCATCTATCTGGCTGATCAGCATGCGCAGGCGAATACAGCCCTCTGTTAACTCACACTGCCCCTCGTCCATGGCATTCACTATTATTTGAATACTCTCCACTCGATGCTGATATTGCTCTTGCAACATCACTTGTAAGTTTTTTATGCGCTGTTGGTTTTCTTTTAGCCGCGCTTGTTGTCGCCACCACAAAAACAACACAACCTTTAGCATGATCAGACAGAACAAGCTAAGCAAAGCAATAATAATTATATCCGTTTGTGACATGATTGGGCCTCACCTATGGAATAAGCATTATATCGTATTATGCATTTAAGTGGCATCAAAGGCCCTAGCAAAATCCAGTCTAATCCTTGGCCGCCGGCCAACCTAGCTGCGCGCGATACGGCGCCCATCATCGCCTAAATGCCAGCCATAAAAAAGCCCCACCCAAATGGGTGAGGCTTCGTTATTAGGTGCTTGGCAATGACCTACTCTCACATGGGGAAACCCCACACTACCATCGGCGCTAAGACGTTTCACTTCTGAGTTCGGTA
>JAAERS010000115.1 GCA_024230095.1 Gammaproteobacteria bacterium
GCAAGTTAATGGAACTGCTGTTACAGGCTCGGAATGTTCTGTTTATTCAAGAAACACAGCTGATGGTGATTTTACCGCTGTTGGTTCTTGTATTGCTGTCTTAACTGCTAACGCCGTAGTTCGGGTTCAAGTACAGAAAAATGATGGTGGTATTACAACTTCACTTGAGCTAGATACGTCCGCTCTTTCACTGTTTACCCTGTCAGGCTCTGGCCCGCAAGGCCCGCAAGGCCCCAGTGATATTCCGCAGAACAGTCAAACGAGCGCATACACCCTTGTTGCAGGGGATAACGGCAAACATATCAATATAACTACTGGGGGAGTTACCGTTCCAAGTGGTGTATTTAGTGTTGGCAATGTGGTTTCTGTTTACAACGACAGTGGCAGCAATCAAACAATTACGCAGGGCAGTAGTGTTACATTGAGGCTTGCAGGCTCAGCTACAACCGGGAACCGGACATTGGCTCAATATGGACTCGCTACCGTCTTATGTGTAGGATCTAATGAATTTGTAATAAGTGGCGCAGGTTTAACTTAATGGGTATTCATCAGGCACTAATCGGTAGCTATGGATCTTCAGGTGGTTCCAGTAGTCCAACTTGGACAATTGTTGGATCAGATAGCAGTAACGGTTTTTCTGGTGCGACGGTTTCAGTGACAAATTGTCAAGTAGGTGATCAAGTTTGGTTTGTTTGGACGATGGATTACGGCGGAAGCACAAGTTACAATCCACCTGGCTATACACAAGTTGGCAGCAGCGCTGGGGACGATCCTGATTACTTTATTGGCTTAAAAAACATTACTTCTGCTGGGACTGAAACTGTATCCGTAGCAACTGCCATTGACAACTGTATGCTTATGGGTTTTAGATCTTCAACAGGTTCAATCGCAAACACTTTTAACGGCAATTTTGTGTACGCTTTTACTTCTAACACAAGTGGAATGCCTACAGTTCCAGCATCTAATTTTAATAATCTTCAGCATCCAACTAATGCCCTTGCTCTATGTATTGGTTTGATGGATGACGATAACCCCGTCAATCTGGCAGCACCAACCGGATATAGCTTCCTGGTGGCAGGCAACGTTGACGATGGGTCCACATCATCAAGCTGTTTTGCCGCAACTACAGAGACGACCAGTCAGTCGTCAAGTCCACCTGGAGCCGGTAATGCATGGACAGCAACATCTCAAAACAGTGATGATTGGGCACTGGCTGTCGATTACCTCATCCATGGAAGCTAGGCGGCTGCCTTGGTCGCTAATATATATGAAGTATTGACTGGGTGATGGCCAGCTGTGATTGAAGTTTTTGCTGCGATCATTGGGGCCAGCATAGGGGTGGCAGGTGTGTCAGCCGCAGGATTCAATAAACGCAATTCTGAAAGCAGAGAAGCCATCATCAAACTTACGGCTGGGGTTGAAGCGATAGCTTCCAAACTTGAAGACCTTCACCAAGATATGAAGGCCGAGAAAGTTCAGGCCAGTATGGATCGCAGAGAAATTTATGAGCGGCTTAACGAGCACGGTAACCGTTTGGTAGCTCTCGAAAACGGTAAAGCTAGAATCTAAGAAGACGCTCCAGGGATTATGGATGGTTTTGATCAGATTTTGTCGTCACCGGCATTTTGGGTGGTGATTGCTGCTGCATCTGAGCTGATTGGCATGAGCAAGCTCAAAGACAATTCGCTGGTGCAGTTGTTGTTTAGCCTTTTGAGGTCGGTTAAGGCAAAAAAGGGCTGATTCCTCCTGATGGGAGGTGGATCTTCAAATTTAATACGCGGTCTCCGTTGGAAGACACGAAACGTGCGATCCAGCGGAGAAAATTTTATGCGACTTTGCCGGGTAGGCTCGACCGTGCTCAGGAAGAGTGGCATAAAGCGCAACCGCCAGCTATGCCCCCGCCAGTGCGCTTAGGAGATCTTCATATAAAAGCTCCTTTTACAGAGCGTTGATTA
>JAAERS010000116.1 GCA_024230095.1 Gammaproteobacteria bacterium
CCCTCAAGATGGCGTGTCTACCAATTCCACCACGTCGGCAAATCGTTTCATGCTGCCTAATCTACCGTTGGGATGTCGGCGTCAAGAGGTTTTACTATATCACCCAATACAGGCAACTGTTCTTCTTGCACCTGCTCAACAATGGGCATATTAGCCGTCGCAATGGCGTCAGCTTTTTGCTTGGCATAAAAAGCCAAGGCAAAACTGGTAACAAACAAACCAGCCGCTATCCAAGTGGTGGCATTACTCAAAAAGTTACCACTACCACTACTACCAAATACGGTCTGGGAGGCACCGCCACCAAACGAGGCACCGGCATCGGCACCTTTACCTTGCTGCAGCAAGATCAAACCTACCAAGGCAATCGCGAGCAGTACGTGAATTATTAAAATGGCTACTTCCATGGAATATTTCTCTTCGTTATGGGGCTTACCCATTCAATATCATTGCTAGCGTTGCGACGAACAACCCAAAGCACTCAACCCTGCGCGGCTTGGCCTATGGCCAAAAAAGACTGCGCTTCCAATGACGCCCCACCAACTAGGCCGCCATCAATATCTGTCTGAGCAAAAAGCTCATTTGCTGTAGCAGCTGTAACACTGCCACCATATAAAATCTGCATATTGGCCGCCACATTGGCCGCCTGAGACGCCACATGGGCACGAATGGCCCCATGTACTTCTTGTGCCTGCTCTGGGCTAGCTGTCAACCCCGTGCCGATAGCCCACACAGGTTCGTAGGCAACTACGGCCTGCCCCAAGGACTCAACTCCAGCGGCATCAATTACTGCCTGCAACTGCGCATTTACCACCAACAAGGTCTCATTTTGTTGGCGCTGCTGCAGGGTTTCTCCGATACACAGTACCGGTATCATGCCTGCGGCTTGAACAGCCTTAAACTTTGCCGCTACAACAGCATCTGTTTCAGCATATAGAGCACGGCGCTCCGAATGCCCGACCAACACATAACGCACACCAAAATCGTGCAACATAGCAGCCGAGGTCTCACCGGTAAAGGCGCCCTTGGCATGCTCACTCGCATTCTGTGCACCTAAGGCTATAGCAGTGCCTTGTAGCATCTGTTGCGCCTGAGCCAAATACGGTAACGGCGGAAACACCACCATCTGCGTATTCTCTGACAAGGAGGTCGCTCCTGCCACCAAATCTTCAAGCAACGCCGCACTAGACTCAATACTGGCATTCATTTTCCAGTTGCCAGCAACCATCATTGTAGGCATAAGCATCCTCTATAGCAGCGGTTAGAAGCCTCTAGCGAGGTTCAGATTCGAGCGCGATATGATACCGGAGGTCGGCTTCATAGACAAGACCTTGGGGCCCGAACTCCTGTTTCATCGCCCAGACAAGCATCTCATTGCAAAAATCAAAGAAATTTTCAGTGGCGACTACCAGTTAACTAACAATTTCTCGCACATCATGGGCCAACTGTTGGGCAAACTGGTTTACTAGATCGGCATTTTCACCTTCTACCATCACCCTTACTACTGGCTCAGTGCCCGATGGACGCAACAATACACGACCCTTACCAGACAAATGCTCTTCTAACAGATCCACTTGTTCTTGCACAGCAGGGTAGTCTGCCAAATCAATACGGGTCGGAAACCGCACGTTGACCAGACTTTGCGGCATTTTTTGCATCTGATTTTTTAGCTCATGCAAACTTTTGCCTGTGCACTTCATAGCCTGCAAAACTTGCAGGGCAGCCACAATGCCATCACCGGTGCTGGTTAAGTTTCTGCACACCAGATGGCCAGATGATTCACCGCCCAGCAACCAGCCACGCTTTTTCAACTCGTGCATTACGTAACGGTCACCCACTTTAGCTCGAGTAAATTCAATGCCGAGTTTTTGCAGCCCTTGCTCCATGCCTAGGTTGCTCATCTGGGTACCAACCACACCCCCTTCCAACAAACCTTGACGCTTTTGGTCTGCTGCAATAATAAACATGAGCTCATCACCGTCTACTTCTTCACCCATATGATCAACCATGATCACTCGGTCACCATCACCATCCAGAGCAATACCCAAATCCGCTTTCTGCAAGCGCACAACTTTGCGCAGTGTGGCCACAGAGGTAGAGCCACACTCTTGGTTAATATTCATGCCATCTGGGTCGACGCCAATGGCATTAACATCAGCCCCCAACTCATGAAATACACTGGGGGCGATATGGTAGGTCGCACCATGGGCACAGTCCAGCACTATCTGTAACCCCTTAAAACTAGTATGGGGGTTCACGGTACCCTTACAAAACTCTATGTAACGACCAGCCGCATCGTCGACACGCCGAGACTTACCTAACATTTCTGCAGGCACACATTCCATAGATTCCTGCAATTTATCTTCAATTGCAGCTTCAATATCATCCGGTAGCTTGGTACCCTGAGCCGAGAAAAACTTAATGCCGTTATCCTGATAACCATTGTGCGAGGCACTAATTACGATACCCGCATCAGCCCGAAACGTTCGCGTCAGATAAGCAACAGCAGGTGTTGGCATAGGCCCTAAGAGCCGCACATCCACTCCCGCCGCTGACAAACCAGCCTGCAATGCCGACTCAAACATATAGCCTGAAATGCGCGTATCTTTGCCAATTAATATTTTACTACGTCCAGTCTCGGTAAAAACTTTACCTGCTGCCCAGCCCAACTTGAGCATAA
>JAAERS010000117.1 GCA_024230095.1 Gammaproteobacteria bacterium
ACGATCTTGTGGTGACTATATTTACTGGGGCAATTGTGCCACGATACCACCAACTCAACACTGTAGGCTTTGAGGCTGTCGCTCAATCAAGCAATTTTCGGTTTTGCCGATCTCCGGGGAGAATCTTTAGCCACGTACCCTGATCTTTTGGTGAGTTTTTGGTACCTTAATCCAACATGAACATGCGCCGGCCATTCCTCATTCATACATTCCTGTTAGCTGCCGCAGCATTAATGTGGTCTACCTGCACATTCGGCGCAGAGCGTTTCTCAAACGCCATGGCTGCTTGGGAAGCAGGCGACATTGAAGAAGCCAAAGCATTATGGACAACTCTCGCCACCGAAGGCGATGCAGCATCGCAATACGAGCTTGGTCGGCTATATCAGTTTGGTGCTGGTGTGCCAAAGAATCTTGCTACCGCTGTCGGCTGGTATCAAAAAGCTGCGGACCAGGGATTCGATAGCGCACTGACCGCGCTAGCCTGGCGCTACTATAAGGGCGAAGGTGTTACTCAGAGTTACAAGGAGGCTATTCATTGGTTTACTCGCTCCGCAGTTAATGGAGATAAGACAGCACAGAATCAGGTTGGCTGGATGTTTATGAACGGCCTGGGCACTGTCGAGAATGCTGAAGAAGCGCGAAAGTGGTTTCAGGATGCCGCTAGCCAAGGCCATATTGAAGCCCAGAACAACCTCGGCTGGATGTATCTCAATGGCAAGTTTGGTGTGCCCGACTCTACCCAAGCGGTGCACTGGATTTCACTGGCAGCTGAGCAGGGCCATCCCGGTGCCCAGGATAACCTGGGATGGATTTATGAGACAGGCCAGGCTGGAGAGCAGAATTCAACCAAAGCGATCCATTGGTACCGCAAGGCTGGAGTTAAAGGTCATGTCGGTGCCCAGGTTAAGCTCGGCACGATCTACTATAACGGTACTGATATTTCTCCTGACTTCTATAACGCCCGTCACTGGTTTGAAATGGCCGCCCACCAGAACAATGTAACTGCCCAGTTCAACCTCGGCGTAATGCTTTTTAATGGAGAAGGCGGTAGTAAAGATATAGATCAGGCAATCTTGTGGATTGAAAAAGCAGCCAACCAGAAAATGGCTATAGCCCAGTACACACTTGGGATGTTTTATCAGGATGGCAAACTGATCGAGCGGGATCTTGAGTCTGCCCGCTACTGGTTAAATCAGGCAGCGCTCAATTATGCTCCAGGTGATGATTTTCTCGATGACCTTGCCCGGCGCATTAAATTACTATTAGCTGGCGAGCAAAATTCGTAATGATTGTTCACAATTAACTAGTCTGGCCGGGATGATACAAAGATCATCCCGGCCATCGTTAAAGGCGGGCAGGGAACGCTTTACACCTTACCGCCCTGACGAAGCGTTGTTTCCCCGGAAGGTTGCATTCTGAGCACCGCGCTCATACCGGGCTCCCGCTAGATCAATCGAGAACATAAATGCCCAAAGGATAGTGGTGGGAACATTGGCCACGCCGATAAGACGCCCTTTATGGACCCGCAGTGACCCCCAGGTCATGTCGGCATAAATATCGAAGTAGCCAATCAT
>JAAERS010000118.1 GCA_024230095.1 Gammaproteobacteria bacterium
ACGATTTGGAGAATCGTATTCTACGTGGGAAGTAGCGATGGTAATACCACGCTCACGCTCTTCTGGAGCGTTATCGATTTGTGCAAAATCTTTCAGTTCGCCGCCCCAAGTCTCAGCACATACGCGTGTTAGCGCAGCTGTCAGAGTGGTTTTACCGTGGTCAACGTGACCGATGGTGCCGACGTTTACGTGCGGCTTATTACGTTCAAACTTTTCTTTAGCCATTTTAGCCTCCGACTTTGAGCGGACCTTTAACCTTTCGGAGTTGGATACCGCAGATAACAAGAAGGGTAGACATATCACTATATCTACCCTTCAGAAAATTTCTCGTGCCCCACCTGCCTAACATTTTCAAGACAAAATGGAGCTCTAGGGCGGAATTGAACCGCCGACCTCACCCTTACCAAGGGTGCGCTCTACCCCTGAGCTACTAGAGCTTATAACGCACAAAAGCTGCTGTTTCCAGCACCCTGATGGAGCGGGTAGCGGGAATCGAACCCGCATCTTCAGCTTGGAAGGCTGAAGTAATAGCCATTATACCATACCCGCTAGATATTGGTGGTGGGAGGTGGATTCGAACCACCGAAGCTTACGCGTCAGATTTACAGTCTGATCCCTTTGGCCACTCGGGAACCCCACCACATTCTAGTTAGGCAAATGGTGCCGGCACGAGGAGTCGAACCCCGGACCTACTGATTACAAGTCAGTTGCTCTACCGACTGAGCTATACCGGCTAATTGCCCTGCCCTTACTCAGGAGGCGCGTATAATACTCAACTCATCGCATTGATGCAACACCTAAAACAAGATTTTTTCAAAGTTTTTCAAGGTGTTCCGCGATGCCAAGCATTGCCAGCCAGCTGTGTTTAGGCAAGCGTATGATACAGACAAGTCCAAAGGCCGTCTAGCACCAAATCTTCTATAAAGTGAATGCGGTTGTTAGCTTTCAAAAACTCACCGTCACCCCCCGTGACATAAACCACATAACCTTGCTCAAGAGCTTGCGTAGCCATCATCTTAATACCGGCTTGATGCAAGTTTTTAGCGCCCTTCACTACCGCACCCGCCGTACTCGTCCCATAGCCAACACCAACCTCCAACTCTTGGGTCTTAAAACTAATATTCGCCGTATCCTTTAACAGGCTCTGCACCATCAAACGCTGCCCTGGTAAAATATAACCGCCTTCATGTTGACCATTAGCTGCCACAAAATCCAAAGTGCTGGCACTGCCACAATCAATCACACATACCGGCTGCTTTGTCAGTTGACGGGCGGCCACCATAACCAGCCAACGGTCCACCCCCATACGAGAGCACTGCGTGTAGCTGTTGACCAAATCTTGCCACTGAGCCTGAGTCTGAGCTTGGACCACTGTCACGCACTGATCCTTGGCCCACTCCTGCACCAAATCATTGATCCGAGTGTCGGCAACACTGGCAAACCAAATTTGTTGCACACCTTGCGGAAAATGACTATCCAATAGTTCAACACTGAGCTCTTGGGTAGGCAAGCTACCTCGCCGCACCACCTCACCCCGTACCTCTGAACCGAGCGGCTGACAACGCCACTTCAATCGCGTATTGCCAATATCAACCAACAATAACATCAGAAACCCCTCACACCAGCCAACGAATCCGGGCTGCCTACCAGCCTTAAACTCACCTCACCGCCATTAAAGCTTTGTATCAGGCCATGGCTTTCTATGAGCAAGGCACCGCTATCATCAACACCATGACAAATGCCTGCTTTTTCATCAGCTAGACCCAGCATATTCACCACTTGCCCTTGATATACATGATGGTTTATCCAATCCTGTCGCATGGGCTTAAAACCTGCCTCTGCAAAACGAGTTAAACGCTGGGCCAAAGCACCCAGCAAGGCCGCAGCCAAAACGTTACGCGACACACTGTAGCCAGCCTGTTGCAAGCTCGTCCAGGGCTGATCAATCAAATCGCAGTCCCGTAGATGCACATTAAGCCCAATACCAATAACAACCTGACACGGCCCCGTCGCATCGCCACTTAGCTCCAATAGCACACCGGCCAATTTCTTACCGTGCATCAGCACATCATTAGGCCACTTAAGCCCAGCACCTGACACACCCACTGATTGCAACGCATCGACCACGGCTAAGCCAACCACCAAACTTAAACCTTCTAATGCCGCCACTCCCCCGGCAAATTGCCAACCTACAGAAAGCGCTAACTGCTGGGCAAAGGGAGACTGCCATTGCCGACCCAAACGTCCACGCCCGCCTGTTTGCACCTCGGCGAACACCGCTTGGCCGTGAATTGCGCCATCACCCTGACGCTGCATTAGCAACCTATTCGTAGATTCCGTGGACATTAATAGCTCCACATCAAACAGTTGCGCCAACTGAGGATCATGGCGCACTATCGCCTCTACATCCAACAAGTCCAAGCCATGGGGCAAGCGATAACCCTTACCCCTTACGCGGTGCACCTGTACGCCTAACTGCTCTATACCTTTTAATTGCTTCCACACGGCGGCCCGGCTCATTTGTAACCGCTCACCCAACTCAGTGCCAGAATGGAACTTCCCATCAGCAAGCAAATGCAACAATTGATTAAGGGATGTTAGAGACATAAATTCGCAATGCCATATGAAATTTGTTAACAGTAATGACCATATTATAAGCCACCTATCAACTGCTCACCACTAGAGACCAGCCACCAACAAAGAGCATACGCAATGCCAACAGGGTAACCAATAAACGAAACCAAAAACGAAAGCGTTGCTCGGACACTCGCAACAACATTTTCAAACCAAGTCGAGTACCCAGATAACCGCTTAATACCATGCCAGCCACCAAACCAAACCAAGGGGTCAAATCCACCTGTAACTGCACGAACACTAATGTTTTAAAGCTATGTTGTACGGTCTGCATGGCAGCCATGGTTGCCACCAAAGCTTGCTTAGCCTGCAGGTGTGCCACCAAACTTGCCACCAAAGGGCCCGTTGCCCCTACCAAGGAAGACAGGATCGTGATTAGTCCACCTTGCAACAACAAGGCCCCCGGCCGACGGCCCGATAAGCTCAATGATGGCCCCCACTGCATAAATAGTATGAAGCCAGCTACCGCAACCTCTAACACAGCAAGAGGCAATCGTACCAGCACATAGGGCGCCACAAAAAAGCCGCAGAGAGACCCAAGACCAAATAACGCCAACATAGGCCAACGGATAAATTGCCTAAGCATACTAGCGCGAGTGACATTAGAAGCGATCTGCACGAGACCATGGACAGGAATCAAATAAGCAATAGGAACCAGGTTGACCATTACAGAAAGCAACAGCAACCCACCACCAATACCCAAAGCCGCAGTGATATATGATGCAACAAAAGAGGTGATCACCAGCAAACTCGCTTCATAAGTGGTGATCAATTCAGGTATTAGTGTCATTTACACACCACCCTTTACACTTCCACTTACTAAAACCAAGCCAACCATGCTGGAGGCGGATTTAGCGCTTCTTGGCTTTCTTCTTTTGCTTCTGGACATGCTTCATCAAGCGTGCCTTCTTGCTCACCTGACGTTGAGTTAGCTGGTTACGCTTGCCCTCATAAGGATTGTCACCGGCACGGAACTCAAAGCGCACTGGCGTGCCACGAATCTTCAATACTTTGATGAACTTGTTTTCCAAATAGCGCTTGTAGGAATTAGGCAAAGACCCAACCTGATTGCCGTGCACTATAAACAAAGGCGGGTTTGAACCACCGAGATGGGCATAACGCATTTTCACGCGACGACCATTGACCATGGGAGGCTGGTGATCTTGCACAGCATCTTCTAACAGGGTGGTCAGCTTGTTGGTGCTCCATTTGGTAAAGGCACAAGCATGAGCCTCCTCCACGGACTTGTACAAGTCGCCCACACCTGAGCCATGCAATGCCGAGATAAAATGAATACGGGCAAAGCTAGCAAAGTCCAAGCGCGATTCCAATTGAAAGCGCACTCGCTCTTTATCATCACCATTCATGCCATCCCATTTGTTGACGGCAATCACCAAAGCACGCCCCGAATCAATGACAAAACCAAGCAGATGCATATCCTGCTCGGTCAAACCTTCGTGGGCGTCTATTACCAACACCACCACATGGGCATCCTTAATGGCTTGCAGGGTCTTAACAATAGAGAATTTTTCTACCGTTTCTTTTACTTTGCCACGACGTCGCACACCCGCTGTATCAATTAAGGTGTAGGGCTTGTCATTACGACGATAGGGAATATAAATACTGTCACGGGTAGTACCAGCATGATCAAATACGACCACGCGGTCTTCACCCAACATACGATTTACTAAGGTCGATTTGCCGACATTGGGGCGCCCAATAACACCAATACGAATGCCGCCGTCGATGGATTCATCCAACTCATCATCTTCTGGAAACTCTTCCAGCACATCTTCGATCAGCTGACCAACACCTTTACCGTGAGAAGCGGCAATTGGACGCGGCAAACCAATCAGGCCCAAACCATAAAAATCACCCAAGGCAACCACTTCATCAATGCCATCTGTTTTATTCACAACCAGATAGCAAGGCTTATCCGTGCGGCGCAAGTGATCGGCTATGAGCTCATCGGAGGGATTTAGGCCCGCACGACCATCAACCAGAAACAGCACCGCATCGGCTTCTTCAATAGCCAACAAAGACTGCTCAGCCATAACCTGATCAATGCCATCTTCGTCACCAGAGATACCACCAGTATCAATAACCAAATAACCTCGACTACCCATTTTGCCTTCACCGTATTTACGGTCACGCGTTAGTCCAGGGTAATCGGCCACCAAAGCATCCCGCGAGCGAGTAAGGCGGTTAAAGAGTGTGGATTTACCCACATTAGGGCGCCCAACAAGGGCAATTACGGGATTCATAAATCATCCTGGCTGGCAGCTTGCATGAGCCACCAACACCTATTTCAAGACTTTGCTAAGCCTAATTCAAAGACAGACGAGACAAGGAGGCATCCTGTCCCAAAACATACACATCATCGCCGTGGCGAACAAAACCAATGCCCGCACCTGAGTGACCGAGCTTGTAACGACCTACAGCCACGCCTGTAGCCACGTCTAATAGGTGCGCATAGCCCAAACTATCGAGCACCATCAGGGCCGAATCAGAAGCAACAATCTGCGACAGACCACGATGTAAAAATGCATCATTGCGCCACAGTTCTGTGCCGGCCTGACGATCATAAGCCATGACCGAAGATTTATCCGTCACTACAAATACTTGGCCACCATAAATGCTGGGTGCCGTATAACTAGATACAGACTGCTGCCACAAGACCTTGCCCGTTAATGCTTCAACCGCAGTCAGATTACCCTGATAACCTGCCACATACAATATACCGTCAACCAGCTGCAAAGGACCATCAATATCAACCAAACGTTCCATATCAGAACGCCCTTGAGGAGCACTTATGCGCTGCTGCCATATGACTGCGCCCTGCTGATTATCAAAAGCCAATAATTTGCCATTGGCAAAGCCGGCATAACTAACACCACCATCTACCACAGGTGTGCTAGTGCCGCGCAAGGTGAGGTTAGGCAAATCACTTGCATAAGACCAGAGCACCGTTTCTCCAGTTTGCCCATAAGCGGTAATACGGCCATCAATGGCTTGTACTAAAACCATGCCTGCCGACGCTTGCGGCACAGCCAGAACCTCACTAGAAGTCGCTACTGACCAGACAGGGCTACCATCGCTAATCTGCAGCATATGCAGTTCGCCATTGGCGGTGGCAACCAGCAACTTGTCCTCCACGCGGCCTAAGCCAGCGCTGATCTGCTGCGGCAAAGCAACCTGCCATAACAACTTACCTGTAGTGGCATCAACGGCACTGACCTCACCAGAATGAGCAGCAGTATAGACAACGCCCTTGTATAGCAATGGCTGCAAAGGCAAGGCATGCTGGGCTGCACCTTTACCTACATCAACCTGCCAGTGTGAAGTAATTGATTGAGATTCAGTAATATCTCCCAGTTCTGCTGGCTCAGGCAAACTCGGGCCATTAGAACAGGCACTAAGCAAAACCAAAGCTGCCACCACACCGACGCCACGTAACCAGCCTTTCACCATCATTGTCTGCATCTCTTATTGCTTGCCATTAGTGCTGGCTATTGTGCCAGGTTATCCAGTTTCAAACTCAGCAAGGCAACGTTAGCGCCCTGCTTTGCTGCTACCTGCTTAGCCTTCTCGTAAGCACCACGAGCACCAGAGTTATCACCTTGAGCCAAAAGGATATCGCCCTTTATTTCAAGGCGACGAGCCTGCCAAGCGTCAGCCTTATCTTGTACCAAAGCCAAAGCCTGTGGCAGCCGCCCCTGGGCTTGCAGGACTAGCGCCAAACGCAAGTTGGCCAGCTCAACCAATTCGCTCTCGCTGGCGTTACTCAACAACCAACGCAACTCTGTTTCGGCCTTTTCTAAATCTTGTTCGGCCACAGCCACCCTGGCCAACATCAAGGCGGCGTATTGTGCATAGGCACTGTCACTGTACTCTGCTTTAAGAGTTTGCGCATCTTGCTTAATAGCAGCACGCTCATTGGTGCCCAACTGAACAGCACTGGCATTGGCCAACAGTCGCTGATAGTAAGCGCTAGCGGTTTCCGCTTCTTGGCGCTGCATGTCCTGGTAGTAATTCCAGCCCACCACACCTAAAATGGCGATAGCAATACCGACCAATAAGGACTTACCATTTTCGTTCCACCAGCGTTTTAACGCTTCTACTTGTTCTTCTTCGGTTCTCAATTCGGCCACAATTGGCTCCTTACTATTTCTCTAAACACACAGGTTATAGCCACCCATGTTTGATAATTCTATTGAATCAGGGCCTGCACAGCCCCATTGGCGGCGACTGTACTCACAGTCTGAGCCTGACCTTGACCACGCAGTGGTTTAATCTGCACCTGGCCAGCCGACAGTTCGTCTTCACCGATAATAATAGCGACCTTTGCACCACTTTTATCGGCCTTTTTCATTTGATTTTTGAAGCTGCCACCGCCACAGTGCCAAAGCACACGCACGGCAGGCATCTGCTCACGCAACTGTTCGGCCAACAACATGCTAGCTGTGGCGGCCGCGTCTCCCACATGTACCATATACACGTCCACCCGCTGAGACAGCTCAGCTGGCACTAGCTGCATCTCTTGCAGTAACAGTATCAAACGCTCAACACCCATGGCCCAACCAACACCCTGAGTAGGGCGACCACCGAGCTGCTCAATCAAACCGTCATAACGACCACCACCACAAACAGTACCCTGAGCACCCAAACGATCCGTTACCCATTCAAATACAGTCTTGCAATAATAATCGAGGCCTCTCACCAAGCGCGGATTGACTTCATAAGCCACACCAGCGCCATCCAACAGTGACTTCAAGCGCTCAAAGTGCTGCAAGGAATCATCACCTAGATAGTTATAAAAATCAGGTGCTGAGTCCAGTAAGGCTTGTGTTTTAGGGTCTTTGCTATCCAACACACGTAACGGATTGGTAGCCACACGACGCTGACTATCCGCATCCAAATTATCTATGTGCTGATTAAGAAAAATGACCAAATCGGCCCGGTAGGCAGCGCGCTCTGCACTGCTACCTAAGGTATTTAACTGCAGCGTCACAACATCACTAATGCCCAACCGCTGCCACAAACGCGCAGTCATGATAATCAGCTCAGCATCAACATCGGGACCATCCAACCCGTATACTTCAGCACCAAACTGATGAAACTGACGCTGCCGGCCTTTTTGTGGTCGCTCGTAGCGGAACATCGGGCCGTGATACCATAAACGCTGCACCTGATTATAAGTCAGGCCATGCTCTTCTGCCGCGCGCACACAAGATGCCGTTCCTTCCGGCCGTAAGGTAATGCTTTCATCATTGCGGTCAGTAAAGGTGTACATTTCCTTTTCTACCACGTCCGTAGCCTCGCCAATGGAGCGGCAAAATAGTTCTGTACGCTCTACCATTGGCATACGGATTTCTTGGTATCCGTATTGTGCAAATACTTGTTTAACCTGAGTCTCAAAATACTGCCACAAGGGCGTTTGCTCGGGCAAAATATCATACATGCCACGAATCGCTTTAATGCTAGCCAACTTGGGCTCCTTACTGTATTGGGCGCGGCTTCCGGCCGAGCTTATAATGTCTATAATTCTAAGGTTACGCGGGCTATATCTTTACGCGTATGGGGCTCTAAGTCGATACTACGTTGAGCAAACGCAATGTTAGAAATAGCGGAGGCTCGTCCTAATAACAACTGCACTGGCGCCTGCACTGCCATCTCGATCACTTGCCCACTGGTTTTCAGGTCAGCTAACACCATGGTGCCATTCCCATCTTGAATCTCGACCCAACAATCATCTTTGAACTCGAGCAACAACAAGCCTTGACCTGGAGCGATGTCGACACTGCTAGCCACCGTTAAATCTTCTTCTACCGCACTGGCCGCGGCGACTGGCTCAGCGGCAGGTTGTTCTGACTGAGCCTCAGGTGTGGCTTTAGCAACAGACACAGGATCAGCTTGATCATTATCAGTGCCCGCCTCTGGCTCACTGGCAGGGGCCTCTTGTGTTGCTGATGGTGCTGCTTCATCGGTTGCACCAACCACATTATCCGGATTTGATAGCGTCCCTAGCTGCAAGTCCAAATCTTCATCTTCTGGCAATCTAGCCTGTACGTCCTGGCCCTGACTATCCTGCACAGTTACTTCGCTAACGCTGGTTGGCGCTGCACTATCCTGCTGACCTTGCCACCACCACCAAGATGCCGCTACTAACGCCAGTACAATCAATACAGAAACCAGCTTCACCCATGTATCACCAGGGCGCGCTTGTTCACCAACATGGCGTATGGGCGACATGGGCTTTTTGGCATTATCAGGCCGACCATAGACCGAATCGTACTCCGCCACCATGCTATCGGGATCTAAACCTAGGTAACGAGAATAAGAGCGAATATAGCCTCGCGCAAAAATGGGACCATTGACATGGCTAAAGTCGTCATTCTCCAATCCCTCTAGGACCCGCGACGTTAAATGCAACTCACGGGCTACTTCCACCTGCTGCAAGCCTTTATCTTCACGCGCCTGGCGAAGCAGATAACCTGGAAAACCTGGCAGCTGCCCATCAAGGCCATTAAAATCGTTATTGTTGGATTCGGAACCAGTCACCTTATTCCACCTTTGCTTTAATGTTGTTTTATTATTTCCGTTATTTTCTATCATTTCCATTATGCTACGCTTTGACTGTGACAGTATAGGTAAGTTCCTGTCAAATTCTAGCCCTTTTCGGGTTTATAACTCATTCACCACAATGCGGTTTTCATACTTGGCGCTACGGCGAGTGCGATCCTGCACCTGTCCCACTAGCTGACCACAGGCGGCGTCGATATCGTCACCTCGAGTGGCACGGATGGTAGTAACAATGCCAGATTTAGCCATCACCCTCTGAAACGCTTCGATTTGCTTGCGCTCAGAACGCCGATAATCAGAACCCGGGAAGGGATTAAAGGGAATTAGATTAAGCTTACAAGGCACGCGTTTTAGCAACCTTGATAACTCGCGCGCATGCTCAATCTGATCATTAATGCCAGCAATCATGGTGTATTCCATGGTGATCACACGCTTATCGGACAAACCATCCAAATAACGATTACAAGCATCGAGCAAAGCATCAATGTTGTACTTTTTATTTACTGGCACCAGCTCATCCCGCAATTTATCATTGGGGGCGTGCAAAGAAATGGCCAGTGATACATCTGTCACCTCGCCCAAGCGATCAATGGCTGGCACCACGCCAGCGGTGCTTAGGGTCACCCGGCGCTTTGAAAGGTTGTAGGCATTGTCATCCATCATCAGAGAAATCGCTGGCGTGACATTGTCAAAATTGAGCAATGGTTCCCCCATGCCCATGAGAACTACATTCGTAACACGGCGCGGCCCCTTTGGATCAACGGGACCAAAAGACTTAATCGCAATACGCACCTGGCCAATAATCTCGGCAGCATCCAAATTTCGATTAAACCCTTGCTTACCAGTAGAGCAAAAGCTGCAGTCCAAGGCACAACCCACTTGCGAAGACACACACAAGGTGGCTCGATCTCCGTCAGGAATCAATACCATTTCTACTTTATTGCCGCCAGACACACAAATAACCCACTTACGGGTACCGTCTTTGGAGTCACCCTGAAACAACACTTCAGGCTCTGCAATCTCAGCCACTTGTTGCAACTTCTCACGCAACTTCTTGCTGACATTGGTCATTGACTCAAAGTCTTCAGCACCAAATTGGTGAATCCATTTTAATACCTGCGTTGCACGAAATTTAGGCTCACCCAAGGTAGCAAAAAAATCTTCCATCTGTGCTTGTGAAAAGCCCAAAATATTGGTTTTTTGTGTTACTTCAGACATTTTTAATACCCAAATTCAAGTTTCTTACAACGCAATACGGCGTTCCGAAGAACGCCGTTACTTGGCTTCCCTTCCCGCTCAAGTGTTACGCCCCCATACAACAGTGCGCTGGTAGGCAAGGTACTGCATAAATTAAGCGATCAACTCACATCATTTAAGCAGGCATAACGACCTGAACTAGAAATCATTACGCGCCGAAGAAATAAGCAATCTCGCGCTCTGCCGATGTCGCTGAGTCAGAACCATGTACTGCATTGGCATCAATAGACTGAGCGAAGTCACGACGAATAGTGCCTTCAGCCGCTTCCTGTGGATTAGTTGCACCCATCAGTTCACGATTTTTATCAATAGCACCTTCGCCTTCCAATACCTGCACAACAACAGGACCCGAAGTCATAAATGCAACCAAATCACCGAAGAAAGGGCGCTCTTTGTGCTCGGCGTAGAAGCCTTGAGCTTCAACGTCGCTCAGTTGCTTCATTTCCATGTTAACAATTTTCAGGCCATTGCTCTCGAAGCGAGAAACGATTTTGCCTACTACATTCTTAGCTACCGCATCAGGCTTGATGATGGATAACGTACGTTCTACCGCCATGGGATTTCTCCAACAAAGAAAAGTTAATAAGACGAGTTAAAAATTCGACGCGAAATTATATCTAAATAACCAACTAATGTCAGCTTATTTATTCAGCCTCGTCAATCCAAGCCATCTGAATAGCCTCAAGTATTTTCTCGCCACAACGCTGAGGATCGTCATCAAAATCTGGCAACTCCATTACCCATGCCATCAAGTCGGTAAAACGCACTTGTTCGGGGTCTACGTCAGGCTTGCTGTCATACAGTTCAATGGCGATATCTAGGGTATCAGTCCACTTCAAAGTCATTGTCGCTCCTTAATGATTTTCAGACACGATATTGATGGTATATTTGGGAATCTCTACCACCAAATCTTGATCCGCCACCTCAGCTTGGCAACCCAAACGTGACTCAGGCTCAAGCCCCCATGCCTTGTCTAGCATGTCATCTTCTAATTCATCGGACTCAAGCAGCGAGTCAAAGCCCTCACGCACGATCACATGACAAGTAGTGCAAGCACAAGATTTCTCACAGGCATGCTCCAGCTCAATATCATTAGCTAGAGCGACATCAAGCACGGTCTCTCCAGCTTCAGCCTCCACCGCCAAACCGGTCGGGCATAAGTCTTCATGAGGCAAAAATACAATCTGAGGCATCTTGTTTTCTCTATTAAATATTATCAACGGCTTTGCCGGCCAACGCACGCTTTATCGAATCATCCATGCGTCGCGAAGCAAACTCGTCGGTAGCCTTAGCCAAGACATCAATTTGCTTTGTTATGGCATGATGGTCATCACCCCCGCGGGCGACTATAAGGGCTTCCATTTGTGTCACAATAGTTTGCTGCTCAACCGTAGTTAGTAGGCGCTCACCATCGGCCTGCATGGCAACAGCAATAGCCTCTAACAAGCGATCGGCTTCAACTTGCTGTTCACGTAAACTACGAGCACCACGGTCTTCGGCAACATTGCTCCAAGAAGCCTTTATCATATCAGCAATCTGGTTTTCAGACAGGCCATATGACGGCTTAACCTGTATCGTAGCCGCCACTCCAGATGCGAGCTCACGAGCACTGACTTCCAACAAACCATCGGCATCCACCTGGAAGGTCACCCGAATTTTTGCTGCTCCCGCCGCCATAGGCGGGATACCTCGTAACTCAAAACGTGACAAAGAGCGACAGTCTTGCACCAAATCTCGTTCACCTTGTAATACATGCACGACCATCGCCGTTTGACCATCTTGATAGGTAGTAAAATCCTGAGCACGAGCTACGGGAATGGGCGTATTGCGGTCAATGACCTTCTCCACCAACCCCCCCATGGTTTCCAAGCCCAAGGACAAGGGCAACACATCAAGCAACAGCATCTCTTCGCCAGCCTGATTACCTACTAACACATCCGCCTGACGCGCCGCGCCTAGAGCAACCACACGATCAGGATCAATGCTGGTCAAAGGCGGCTTATCAAACAGTTCGGCGACACGCTCCTGTACCCGAATAGCCCGCGTGGAACCGCCAACCATCACAACCTGATCAACTTCAGCAACACCAAGGCCAGCATCACGCAGGGTCTTCTTAGTGGCTCGCAAAGCTTTAGCTATAATAGGATCCAACAAACTATTTAACTTCTCACGATCCAGCTCTACATCCAATGGACAACTGACACCCGGCCAACCCGCAAATGATAGGTCTGTCGCGCTAACTTGGCTCAATGCCTCCTTCGCTGTGCGGGCTTGACGCAGCAAAAAGCGCTGTTGAGAAAGGTTTAAATTAACGATGTCCCGTTGCTGGCAGACCCAGTCGGCAATAGCATGATCAAAATCATCACCACCTAGAGCAGAATCACCACCAGTAGACAAAACTTGAAATACGCCCTTTTGCATACGCAAAACAGAAATATCAAACGTGCCACCACCCAAATCAAAAACGGCGATGGTGCCTTGTTTTTCATTATCAAGACCATAGGCAACAGCCGCCGCCGTAGGCTCATTTAACAGCCGCAATACCTGAATACCTGCTAGGGTAGCGGCATCTTTGGTAGCTTGGCGCTGGGCATCATCGAAATAGGCAGGCACGGTAATTACAGCACCCACGAGCTCACCACCCAAGCTCGCTTCACCACGCTGCGCCAGCACTCGCAAGATATCAGCGGATACCTGCACCGGGCTCTTTAACCCGGCCGTCGTATGCAACATCGGCATACCGTCTTCACAGGCTTCAAACACATAAGGCATGCTCTCACCCAGGCGGGTGACATCCTGCAATCCGCGCCCCATAAGCCGCTTCACGGACATGATCGTATTCGGCGCATCATCAACAACATGCTGCAGCGCCTTTGACCCAACTTGTGGCAGTTCATCCAAACGATAGCGCACCACAGAAGGCAGCAAATGCCCTCCCAAAGAATTGGGTAACGTCTCAGCGCGACCACTTCGCACCGTGGCCACCAGCGAATGCGTCGTACCTAAATCGATACCCACAGCGAACTTGCGCTGATGAGGCTTGGCACTTTGACCTGGTTCGGCAATTTGTAGAAGGGCCATATATTCTTCTCTTAATCCAGCAGCCGACCTTCAAGGTCGTTGCACTCCTGTTGTAATTTGTCGATAAACTGCAGCTTACGCACAACTGTTTCTGCAAGCTCAAACTGAGCGTCATTATAAGCAACGGCAAATTCTCCCTGCAGCTTATTATGCATAATCAATAGCTCGTCAGCCAAGCCATCCAACTGAGCTTCCACATCGGCTGCCAATGGCAACTCCTCCATGCGCTCTCGCAACTGCATCTGCTGCAATAGAAAGTCCATAGGCATACTAGTATTGGTGGGCGCCAAGGGTTCCATACCTTGCAATTCCAACAAATAGATGGCGCGGCGCAATGGAGAACGCAGCACACCGTAGGCCTGATTCAAATAGGAGGTAATCTGCACAGCTACCCGCTGCTCAGCATCGGTAGCCACGGCAAAACGATCGGGATGATAGATCTGCTGTAATTGACGATGACGATCCACCAAAGCCGTCAAATCAACCTGAAAGGCTATGGGTAAATCATAACTGCTGAAATAATCTTTGCTTAAATCCACTTATTGCGCTTCCTAACGGATCTGAACCAGCCAGTCTATTCCAGCATCGGGGATAACTAGGGTATGCCTTAAACGTTAAAGCTCTCGCCACACCCGCACTCGTTCTTGGCGTTAGGGTTGTTGAACTGGAAACCTTCATTTAGGCCTTCCTTAACATAATCCAATTCTGTACCGTCAAGATAGACCATGCTTTTTGGATCAATAATAACCTTGACACCACGAGATTCAAATACTGTATCTTCGGTCGCCATCTCATCTACAAATTCCAACACATACGCCATACCTGAGCAACCGGTGGTGCGCACACCTAGACGCACACCCACACCCTGACCACGATTAGCTAGGTAGCGGTTAACATGATCAGCAGCGGCTTGTGACATAGAAATACCCATACTGAACTCCTATTATTGCTTGCTCTTATAATCATCAATGGCGGCCTTAATAGCATCTTCCGCCAAAACAGAACAATGGATTTTGACTGGCGGCAACGCCAACTCTTCGGAGATGGCCGCATTGCGAATATCACCCGCCTCTTCCAAAGTCATTCCTCGCATCCACTCAGTAACCAGAGAGCTAGAAGCAATAGCCGAACCGCAGCCATAAGTCTTAAACTTGGCGTCTTCAATGACACCCTCATCACTGACTTTAATTTGCAAGCGCATTACATCGCCGCATGCCGGCGCACCCACCATGCCAGTGCCAACTTGAGAGTCAGCTTCATCCATTTTCCCCACATTACGCGGGTTTTCGTAATGATCAATAACTTGTTCGCTGTATGCCATGACCTTATACCTCTTAAATTCTTTCTAAATACTGGGAGCAATTTAGTGGGCTGACCACTGTACGCTATTTAAATCAACTCCATCTTTGTACATATCCCACAAAGGTGACAATTCACGCAGCTTAATAACTGCCTTGCGCACTTGCTCAATAGCCTGATCCACTTCGGCCTCTGTGGTAAAACGCCCTATACTAAAACGGATTGAACTGTGGGCCAATTCGTCATTCATACCTAATGCACGCAGCACATAGGACGGCTCTAGACTCGCGGATGTACAGGCCGAACCCGAAGACACCGCCAAATCGCGCAAAGACATTAGCAAAGACTCGCCTTCGACAAAGTTGAAACTAATATTCGCATTGCCAGCTATGCGCTGGTCATGGGAGCCATTTAAATAAACCTCCTCCATGTCTTTAACGCCATCCCACAAACGTTGGCGCAATACCATCAAACGAGAGCTTTCACTTTCCATCTCATCCTTAGCGATAGCAAAAGCCGCACCCATGCCCACTATTTGATGGGTCGCCAGAGTGCCAGAACGCATACCACGCTCGTGGCCACCACCATGTATCTGTGCTTCTAGGCGCACACGCGGTTTACGGCGCACATACAAGGCACCGATTCCCTTAGGGCCATAGACCTTATGCGCAGAGAATGACATCAGGTCAACTTTCATGGCCTCAGTATCAATAACGATCTTACCCGCACTCTGAGCGGCATCAACATGGAACAGCACTTTGGCTGCTCGAGTGATCTCACCAATGGCGGCAATGTCAGTCACCACACCAATTTCATTATTCACATGCATCAAAGACACCAGTATCGTGTCCTCACGCATGGCGCCCTGCACCATGGCCGGCGTAATAATGCCATCACTACCCGGATCCAAATAGGTCACCTCAAAGTCTTCTCGCTCCAACTGGCGACAAGTATCCAAAACCGCTTTATGCTCAATTTTGGACGTAATAATGTGCTTACCCTTTTTATGGTAAAAATGCGCCACACCCTTGATCGCCAAATTATTAGACTCTGTAGCGCCTGAAGTCCAGACGATCTCACGGGGATCGGCATTAATCAAATCAGCCACTTGGCGGCGCGCGGTTTCAACCGCTTCTTCGGCTTGCCAGCCATACAAATGCGAGCGCGATGCCGGGTTACCAAAGTTACCTTCTTGGGTTAGGCAATCACACATCAACTTAGCTACACGCGGATCAACTGGTGTAGTTGCTGAATAATCCAAATACAAAGGCAGTTTCATTTATCTAATACTCCGCCACCTAAATACTAGGCGGCTACTATGTTAAAAAATAATCTATTTCTACGAGACAAAATGCAATGGCGTCGACTCAGACGTCTTCTTCACCTGAGTGCGAGCCACCAGTTGCACATCTCTTCTGGCCACCAGGTCGGACAAAGTAATGCCCATAAGAAAACCATGGATTTGCGCACTAAGGTCAGACCACAAATGATGAGTCAGACAGGTCTCACCACCTTGGCAGCCACTGGACCCCTGGCAACCAGTGGCATCAACAGATTCATTGACAGCATCAATCACTGCCGCAACATGTATATCAGCACAGTCACGACTTAAACGATAGCCACCACCTGGGCCACGCACACTATCAACTAACCCCTGCCGACGCAGCTTAGAGAACAACTGCTCCAAGTAGGACAGTGAAATATCCTGACGAGCAGAAATATCCGCCAAACTTATGGGTTTGTCATTGGCATGCAAAGCTAAGTCGAGCATTGCTGTGACTGCATAACGCCCTTTGGTGGTAAGTTTCATTGCCTGAGCTGCCCGTAGCTGCGTTAATATTGACCTGCTTGCATCCACATTTATTACCCTATGGAGTCAACAAATCTTAAGTAGGGCAATTTTACTAAAAACCTACTAATTTAGTCAAGTATATATCTGACAAAACTGTAAGGTTATTACACTGACTTAACATCAGCTTCAGTTTGTTCATTAGCGCACTCAATAGCCGCACTAAAATCTTCGTCTTTGAGCTCTGGCAGAGCCTCATCCTCATAGGACGCATCCATTTCCCGCATCTTCTGTGCCATGCACTCCAGCTTGCGATCTACCGCATGCATATGATCCAGCATCACACCCATGGACTTAGCCACTGGGTCAGGCATATCTGGGCTCATACCATAGGCATCGAATTTTTCAGCCATATCTTTTTGCACCTGTGCCGTATCCGCCTTATCTTGCTGGGTAATAATACGGCCTGGGATACCGACCACCGTCGCTCCAGCTGGCACTTCTTTGGTCACTACAGCATTAGACCCCACCTTGGCATTCTTACCAACCTCAAAAGGTCCTAATATTTTTGCTCCAGCACCCACCACAACGCCATCATTCAAAGTTGGGTGGCGCTTGCCTTTGCTCCAACTAGTACCACCTAAGGTGACACCATGGTACAAGGTGACATCGTCGGCTATTATAGCTGTTTCACCAATCACAACACCCATACCGTGATCAATAAAAAAGCGATTTCCTATCTGTGCACCCGGGTGAATCTCAATGCCCGTCAACCAACGTGCCACCGTGGATAGAAAACGTGCTAGCCACTTTAAACGGCGTTGCCAGAACCAGTTGGAAACACGGTGAAACAAAAGGGCGTGCAAACCTGGATAGCAGGTCAACACCTCAACAAAATTTCGCGCCGCCGGATCGCGGTGGAAGACCGAAGAGATATCTTCTTTTATGTGCCTAAACATAACCTGCTCCTAATGTATGGATAGCACGCTCAGCGGGCTATTAATATGTATTGTGGTGTCGATAGTTTAGTTTTTCAACATTTTTTGGGTAGCTGAAAGAATTCCACGCAAGACATTAGTTTCCACTTTATCCGGGCGTGCTCGCAAGTACAAACGACGCAGTCGTGGCATCAACTGACGTGGATTTTGCGGATCCAAAAAATCAATATCAATCAGTGTTTGCTGCATGTGCTCAAACAATCGCTCCAACTCATCATTGCTAGCTAGCTCAATATCCCAGTCGGTTCCCCACAGGGGCTGTTCAGCCGATTGCTGAGTAGCCGCTTCTTGCTTAGCCAAAACCCCTACTCGCAATTCATAAGCAATCACTTGCACGGCCGCGGCCAGATTCAAAGACGAAAAATTTTCATTGGTTGGTATGTGCATATGAAAGTTGCACTGCTGTAATTCTTCATTAGTCAGGCCACGATCTTCACGCCCAAACACAAGAGCCACCTCATGTTGAGTTGCTTCTTGCAAGGCCTGGGTGGCTGTTTGACGAGGGCTCATCAAAGGCCAAGGAATATGGCGTGACCGAGCGCTGGTACCAATCACCAAACCACAACCGGTAACAGCCTCAGGCAAGCTACTGACCACCTGCGCATTTTCCAATAAGTCCACCGCACCAGAAGAGCGCGCATCGGCCTTATCACTAGGGAATTCTTGGGGCTCTACCAACACCAGCTTTGACAACCCCATGTTTTTCATGGCCCGAGCCACACCACCAATATTGCCTGGGTGAGAGGTGTTCACTAAAACAATACGAATTCGAGACAGCAAGTCCTGCATGCAACTACCTTTTTGCTATAAATATGACAACCATAAATGAAAAAAACGCGCATCAATTAATCAAATCGATCAATTGTCGCGTAGTGCTGTAATCATAGCATTAATGTTTGCTATAATGATCGCCGAATTCTGACTCGCAGTTATTTGCGCGCAGTAAAGAGCCCTGCTTTGATTGCTTAGCATGGTCTCAATGTTCTTTTAAATACCAGGTGAATTACTATGCTGCCATTAATCAATATTGGCCTTCGTGCTGCCCGCAGTGCCAGCGAACAAGTTGTCCGTTCCATGGAGCGACTAGACATGATCCATGATGAAGGTCAGGATTTAAACGAGCATCTGCGCAAACTATGCCAGAACACAGAAAAATCCATTGCATACGAAATTCACAAGGCCCATCCAGAACAGGAAGTTATCGGCTTGTTTTCTGGTTCCATTAATACTCCAGACAACCCCAGCAACAAACAGTGGCGCGTTAATGCCATTGATGGCCTGGAGCAGTATGCCCACAGCCTGCCCATGTTTAGCCTCACCATGGCTTGTTACGAAGACGGCAAACTAACCCACTCTATTGTGATCAATTGCAGCAATGGCGATGAATACTGCGCCAGCAAGGGCCGAGGCGCTCACCTTAACGGTCGCCGTATTCGGGTCAGCAAACGCAAAGACGTCAATAGCAGCCAACTCCATGGTGGATGCAGCAATAGCACCGACCTCATGGCACAGTTCGATCACCACCAAACCATTCAGCGCGGCCTATTCGAACAAGGCGCCAACCTTTATTCACAACTGGGTAACAGCTTGGCGTTGGCGTACGTAGCCTGTGGCCGCTTAGATGGCTTGTGGCACAGCCAAGTTGACGAAACCGTTGACGCTGCCCTGCTGCTAGCTCAAGAAGCCGGCGCCCTAATTGCTGATTTTAAAGGCGGTAAAGCACTGCATAACTCTGAGCTAGTTTGTGCCAACCCAAAGCTCCTTAAACACCTGCTAAAAGCAGTCAACTAAGCACCTTTAAACAGCAACAAAAAAGGGGCTGTGCAGCCCCTTTTTTTCGCCTGAATTATCTAGCTATTTGTTTTCGTCTTCAAAGTCTTGCATGTCAACTTCAAAGCCTTCGCCTTCTATAACATCTTCTTTCGGTGGGATAATTAAGTCTTGCTGACTAACACCCAATGCCAACAACACGTTGCTGGCCACATAGATAGAAGAGTAAGTACCGACAACCACACCAATCAATAGCGCCAAAGCAAAACCATGAATAAGCTCGCCGCCAAAGATAAACAGGGCCAGCAATACCAAGATAGTAGTCACCGATGTCACCAAGGTACGACCCAAAGTTTGCGATAAGGACTCATTGATAATCTCTATGGAAGTGCCTTTGCGCAACTTACGGAAGTTTTCTCGAATACGGTCGGATACCACAATGGTATCGTTCAGTGAATAACCAATGACCGCCAAAATAGCCGCCAACACAGTCAGATCGAAATCCAACTGCAATACGGAAAATACACCCAGTACGATCAGTACGTCGTGCGCCAAAGCCACTACGGCACCAACTGAAAACTTCAATTGAAAACGAAAGGCCACATAAAGCATGACAATGGCCAAAGCCAATAGCATACCCAGACCACCCTTCTCAGTAAGCTCCTCACCGACCTGTGCTCCCACGTATTCGCTACGGCGCAATTCGATGTTGGCATCTGAACCAGACTGCAACACGGCAAGTATTTCCTCACCTACCTTGTCATTGAAAGCTTGACCTAGGCGCACCAACACATCGCGATCGGAACCAAAGTTCTGCACCACCGCATCATCAAAGCCAGCACTTTGCAACTGGCCACGCACACTCACCAAATCAGGCGCCTGGTCGTAGCCAACCTCCACCAAAGTACCGCCGGTAAAGTCCAAACCAAACTGCAGCTTATTAATCGCCAAAGAAGCCACAGCCACCAATATCAAGACCATGGACACGGCTGCCGCAACTTTGCGTAGAGCCATAAAGTTAATTACTTTTACATTACTCATGTCACTACCCCTTATTGGTCTGCATTTTTACGATCACGGCCCAGCAAAGGCCAGATCTTAATGTCATCCAGGCGACGGTGACCAAACACACCATTGACCATGGCGCGGCTGACCATAATGGCCGTAAACATGGAAGTGACGATGCCAATCGACAAGGTAACGGCAAAACCTTTGACCGAACCTGTACCCACACCATAAAGAATCAAGGCTACCAAGAGCGTGGTAATGTTAGCGTCAAAAATTGTAGTAAACGCGCGCTCATAACCAGCATGTATAGCTGATTGAGCAGGCAGACCATTGCGCAGCTCTTCTTTAATACGCGAGAAGATCAACACATTAGCGTCTACCGCCATACCCACAGTTAATACAATGCCCGCAATGCCTGGCAGAGTTAAAGTGGCACCCAATAGTGACATAACAGCCAGTACCAACATCAAGTTAAAGGCCAGAGCAATATTTGCAATAAGGCCAAATGCACTATAGAAGGCCAGCATGAAGATTACCACCAAGGCCAAACCAATTTGCACTGAGGCTACACCAAGATCGATATTTTGCTGGCCCAAGCTTGGGCCAACGGTTCGCTCTTCAACAAAGTAAATAGGGGCGGCAAGGGAACCAGCACGTAACAAGAGTGCAAGTTCAGAAGCCTCACCAGCACCGTCTAAGCCAGTAATACGGAAACTATTACCTAAGGCCGTTTGGATAGTTGCTAAAGAAATAATACTCTTTTCAACATAAGGCACCCGCACGCTGACTAGCTCTCCGTCAACTTCCTGCACTTTTTGGCGCGACTTATGCTCAACAAAAATCACCGCCATGCGACGCTTTACGGCATTGCGAGTCACCCGGTTCATCAACTTACCGCCTTGAGCGTCAAGGTCGATGTTAACCTGGGGCATGCCATTTTCGTCAAAGTTAGACTGGGCATTAGAAACGCTATTACCGGTAATAATAATGTCTTTTTCTAGGGTAGCTGTACGGGCAGGGTTAGCACGAAAAGTGTGTTTTTCGGTGCTGAATGAGGCCGTACCAGCCTTGGCTTCCAAACGGAACTCTAAGTTGGCAGTAGCGCCCAAAACACGCTTAGCGGCCGCTGTATCTTGAATACCCGGTAGCTGCACAACTATGCGATTACGCCCTTGACGCTGCACTAGAGGTTCGGCCACACCCAGCTCATTCACACGATTACGTAGTGTCGTCAAGTTCTGATTCACGGCATAATCTTCGATTTCACGAACACTGGATTCGTTAAGGGTAATATTAAGGTAGTTACCCTTATCGTCGTCCTCGGCACTCATGAGGAATTCACTGTAACTGGACTTGAGTTCGCTTCGGGCCTGATCACGCACTTCAGCTGTAGCAAACTTAATACGCAAACTGCCGTCATCCTCATGAGTTACCGAGCGATAACGCAGTTTTTCTGTGCGCAACATGGCCTTTATTTCAGACACATACACATCCAACCGCTGCGCCACGGCTTGCACCATGTCGACTTCTAATAAGAAGTGCACACCACCGCGCAAGTCCAAACCCAGCTTCATTGGGCCGGCACCTAGATTGGTTAACCAGTCCGGTGTAGTGGGGGCTAAGTTTAGAGCCACTACATAATCGTCACCCAAGGCGTCAGCTATGACTGCTTTAGCACGCAGTTGTGTATCCGAGTCAGTAAAACGTAACAGGACACTCTTGCTATTTAGCTCGCTTGACTTGTCAGCCAATCCTGCATCGGATAAAGCGTCACTAGCCTGCTCCAAAACAGCATCATCAATAGGGGTAGAGCTACTAGCGCCAGAGACCTGTACCGCCAAATCATCAGGGTACAAATTAGGCAAGGCGTACAAACCACCCAAGGCCAGAGCAAATACGATTAACAGGGTTTTCCACAAGGGATAACGGTTAAGCACAGAAAATTCCTTTCATTATTCTTAGGCGCCCGAGCAAACAGGCCGCCTGACAATGACTTGCCAGGCTATCAACGTCAGAGTTGATTAAATGGATTTGATAGTGCCTTTAGGCAATACGGAAGCCACTGCTGCCTTCTGGAAATTCATATCCACACCCTCCGACACGGTGACTATAATAAAATCATCACTCACCTTGGCGATTTTACCAACAATGCCGCCATTGGTTACCACTTCGTCACCCTTGGACAAGGCTGACATCAAATTCTTGTGGTCCTTGGTACGCTTGGCTTGGGGGCGCCAGATCATAAAGTAGAATACGGCGGCAAACACAACCATCATAATAATCAAAGAACTTGGATCGCCACCAGCAGGAGCAGCACCTTCAGCCGCAGCTGATTCAATAAAGAAGCTCATAATGTCTCCATAACATTGTTAAAGTTAAGGGCCTTAAAAGGCCTATTTTTGTAAATCAAACAGGTTTAGTTTTCCTGTTCGGCATCTAAACTAGGCACCGGCAACCCCCGGCGCCCATAAAAATCTCTGACAAAGTCGTCCAATGTACCCGCATCCAATGCCGCACGCAATCCTGTCATCAAATGTTGGTAATAATGCAAATTGTGAATAGTATTGAGCTGAGCACCCAACATCTCTTTACACTTATCTAAATGATGTAGATAAGACCGAGAAAAGTTTTTACAAGTGTAGCAGTCACAATGAGGGTCCAAAGGGCCCATATCTGTCTTATGCACGGCATTGCGAATCTTTACCACCCCATCGGCAATAAACAAATGGCCATTACGCGCATTACGGGTAGGCATCACGCAGTCGAACATGTCAATGCCTCGGCGAACACCTTCAACCAAGTCCTCGGGGCGACCCACTCCCATTAAGTAGCGGGGTTTGTTAGCGGGCATCTTTGGTGCCAAGTAGCCCAGTATGCGCAACATGTCGGCTTTGGGCTCACCCACTGACAAACCACCAATAGCCATACCATCAAAGTCAATATCATTAAGGCCAGCCAAAGACTCATCACGCAGGCTTTCGTACATGCCACCTTGAATAATGCCAAACAAAGCTGACGGATTGTCACCATGCGCGTCCTTGCTGCGCTGAGCCCAACGCAACGACATACGCATAGACTTCGCGGCCTCTTGTTCCGTGGCTGGGTAGGGCGTGCACTCATCAAAAATCATCACTACATCGGAGCCTAGGTCGCGCTGTACCTGCATGGATGATTCTGGCGACATAAATACTTTGGCACCATCTACCGGAGAACGAAAAGCCACGCCCTCTTCAGTGATCTTGCGCATGGCGCCCAAACTAAACACCTGAAAGCCACCAGAGTCAGTAAGAATAGGTTTATGCCATTGGGTGAAGTCGTGCAGATCACCGTGTTGTTTAATGATATCGGTGCCAGGACGCAACATTAGGTGAAAAGTGTTACCCAAGATAATTTCAGCCCCGGTGGCTTCAATATCACGAGGCAACATGCCTTTCACCGTGCCATAGGTACCTACGGGCATAAAACAGGGAGTTTCAATAGTGCCACGCGGAAACGTCAAACGTCCACGGCGGGCTTCACCTGACTGACCCAGCTTTTCAAATTTCATGAAGCATTCGCGGGTGGTTTGCTCGTTCATAGGCTCTCCTTATGTGAAGCCACTGGCTGTATAAATGGCGTCACTAGCATGGCATCGCCATAACTAAAAAATCGATATTGCTCAGCTACGGCCTGCTCATAGGCTGCCATAACATGGTCCCGGCCAGCAAACGCACTGACCAGCATAAGCAAAGTGGACTCTGACAAGTGAAAATTAGTAATCAGGGCATCCACACTGCGGAACTGATAACCAGGATATATAAAAATGCGGGTTTCACCAGCAAATGCTTCTATCCCACCGTTTGCGCTAGTTGCACTGGCGCTTTCTAGGGCCCGCACGCAGGTAGTCCCCACAGCCACTACCCGGCCACCACCAGCACGAGTCTGTTTCACAGACTGAGCCACCTCAGTGGTGACTTCTATGATTTCGCCGTGCATATGATGATCTTCAATCCGTTGCACCTTGACTGGCTGAAAAGTACCTGCGCCAACATGCAACGTAATGGTAGCTATGCCTACACCCTTGGCACGAATAGCCTCTAACAGTGATTCATCAAAGTGCAAACCAGCAGTAGGGGCAGCAACAGCGCCATGGCGCTCACCATATACAGTCTGATAACGCTCACGATCTGCCGTTTCGTCAGCGCGGTCAATATAAGGGGGCAGCGGCATATGACCTAAGCGTTGCAGTACCGCCAATACGGACTCATCCCCTTCTATGTTTAACTCAAACAAGCCATCATGACGTGCCACCATGGTGGCCCACACTTCTCCCTCTAGCAACAAGCGGGCGCCCGGCTTAGGCGAGCGACTGGAACGCACGTGGGCCAATAACCGCTGCTCATCCAACATGCGCTCTACCAGCACTTCAATCTTGCCACCAGACTCTTTGGTGCCGTACAAACGCGCTGGAATGACCTTGGTATTATTCACCACCAACAGATCACCAGCTTGCAAGAAGTCCAACACGTCGGCAAAGCGCTTATGTTCAACAGCACCATTACTGCCGTGCAGGCGCATAAGTCGACTACCTGTGCGCTCCTCAGTAGGGTAACGAGCAATGAGCTCGTCGGGCAGGTGAAATGCAAAATCAGCTACTTGCATGATATTGGCCAAGTCAGTTATAGGCTAAAAATTAAAGCGCCTAATTCTACCTAATCTCGCGCCCTTAGCACAGTTTTACGCGGTATTATTAGTGCCTTTATTGCTGCTAGCCGCACACTTGGTATAATTTAGCCGCAATTAAACCACATTCTACTTCCACAGGCCCTCTTTTGACCTATCACTTTCAATATCCGTCTACCGCCCATTCCTTGCGTTTGGCGCTAGCCGATGATGCTTTTTATCAAACCATGCTTGGCGCAGCAGATAGTAATACCAAAATGCTCGATGCATACCTAGATTATGCTATGCAAGAAGCTCTGGAATTTGGTCAACTAACCCTGTGTGCTCGCCCAGATCAAGGCGCTGCCATTTGGTCGTTACCAGTCTCTGAATTAAAGAATCAGGCCAAAAATGACGCCAAAAAAGCATTTTTACTCACACACATGGGACTAACTAGCTTAAACACTTACCAGGCCATTACAGGCTTCATGAGCCAACAAGCCCAAGGAATTGTCAATGACAACGACTGGTATCTGTCGATTTTAGGAATCCACCCCAGCCAACAAGGTAAAGGCTTAGGTAAGCAACTGCTTATGCCAGCACTAAAACAAGCTGACAACGCAGGCAAGGCTTGTTATTTGGAAACATTCACCCCAGCCAACATGAGCTTTTATGCACGCTTGGGTTTCGTAGCCTGCCATCAGGCCTATGAGCCTACCTGCCAACACCACTATTGGGTTATGCGGCGACAGCCACAACGTAATTAATAGAAAGAAAAGATAAAAGGGTATTGCGGAGTATTATAAAAAAGTAAATGCCCGCATGATGCGGGCATTACCACTGATCAGTGACGCTGCTTAACTAGCAGGCTATTAGCGGTTGAATATCGCGTAAATCACAGCAATAGCAGCCAAGCCAACTAGACCTTCACCACCTAGGTTACCAACGATGCTGAGGATATTTTCCACAACACCAACACCTACAAATGCTACGTTAGCTCCGAAAATCACTTCCAAAACAACGGCAAGCGCTATCAACGCAATACCAGCTTCTGTTAGTTTCTTAATTCCAGCTACGATATTATCAATCATAATTGCCTCGTTATATTTATTGTGCGGCTCCAACGACAAACCCGTACGACTTGTCATTACGCCGAGATAAGACTATCAAATAGAGACCTACAACGAAAGTATGACTTTAAGTGCCATTCTGGTCATTTTTCATATTCTTTTACCAGCCACAAGCGGCCTTAGAATAAACTCCAAAAAAAGAAACCAATAACACTAAAAATATCTAATGAACATAGGGGCTTACCATTGACGGGTCACAATAAATCAGTATAATGCGCACCTCTAAGTGCCAGTGTGATGAAATTGGTAGACATGACGGATTCAAAATCCGTTGCTGAATAAGCGTGGCGGTTCGAGTCCGCCCACTGGTACCACTTCTTTTAGAAATCCCGCAGTAACCCCTTTATATACATACAAATCGACGACATCAGGGGCTTTCAAGCCAGTCAACAGGACTTTTACGGTCTACACCTATGACTGGCCGTGCTGATTGGTCCGCTAAGTTGTGACCTCTTTTAAACCGGCTTGATGCCACAATCTGTTAATAACGCTCCCCTCTGCGAAATGGTACAGCAAGGCTTTTGGATAGGCCGCTTTGCGGGCCAACAAGGTCAAAGCAATCATGCTTAATACATAAGGCGCCATAAGGAAGAACCGGTATGGAATATCAATGCCAGGCACTTGCTGCAAACGTACCTGATAGGCGCCTATGCCAGCAAACAGTAAGGCCCACCAAATTGGCCAATTCCCTAATAATATAGTACAGGGCTACGCGGTGGATTAGACAGCAAACCAACATGCAAGATACGGTCAAAGTAAAATTTATTCTGACAGGGCCCGATGACCTTCTCCCTCATACGCCCATAAGAAACGCCTCGGTATAGGGCCCTTGTTTCGACCACCTTGCTCTGTCTGTTCCCAAGCATGAGACAAAATACCTAACGAACGGGACAAACAAAAAATACCGCGTGCTAATGGAGCTGGAAAGCCAAGTTCAGCAAGAACAACTGCGGTCGCGCCATCTATGTTCATCGGTATTCGTTTGCCTTTAATGTGTTCTAATGATTTCTCTATCTGGCTCGCTACTGCTACAAATTCCCCAGAAACCACGCCCTTTTGAGCTGCGTCTTCCATCAACTTAAGGATACGTGGTGCTCTCGGGTCTACAGGATGAAATCGGTGACCAAAGCCAGGAACAAACTTCTGACCAGTTTCAAAAAAACGCTTTAGGGCACTTTCCGTCGTAGCTCTTAATCCCACCTCCTGTGTATTTTCATCAATGATCTGAGTATATAGTTCAACGGCCTGCTCGCCTGCTCCACCATGCACATCACCCAAGACATTTAACGCTGAAGCCATTGCATTGTTTAAACCAACACCACATGTTGCCGACATTCGTGCAATTGCTATGCTCGGGGCCTGAGGCCCATGGTCAACACCCGCAACCAGTGCAATTTCCAGCAAAGAACTTTGTTCTTTTGTCGGAAGTTCACCTCTTAGCATTAACCAAATCATTTGAGCGAAACTAATGTTCCCAATTAGCTCCTCAATCGCATAACCTCTAAAGCGAATTTCTCCAGGAGACATTTCAATAATTTCCGTTCGCCACCAATCGCTTACTTCTTTTTCTAAACGATGCTCAGGATCACTCGTCATATCGTATTCTCCTGTTTAAATAATTTCACTTGCTCAGTCGTGTAGCCTAGTTCACGAAGTATTTCGTCAGTATGCTCACCTAAAAAGGGAGGCGGTTCATTTGTCGCGATACGCTCTCCATCTAACATGATACCAGGTCGAATAACCTCTAAATCACCCTCCATGCCAGGAATATTTGTAAACTTTCCAATTACATCTCTGTTAACGACGTGTGGGTTCTCAAGCGCCTCTGGCACACTCCAGATACAACCCGCGGGGACCCCGTGCTCATTAAGAATGTTTTGCCATTCCGCAGACGTTTTTGAAACCAGTACTTTTTCCAAAATTTCAGTCAAGGCTGAACGATTTTTCAAACGAGTTTGTCGTTCGGAGAAACGCTCATCTGTAATCAACTCTGGGAGTCCAGTAGAATGACAAACAGCTTCAAATTGCTCCTGTTTATTGGCGGCAATATTAATCAAACCATCGCTTGTTCGGAAACTTCCTGATGGACTCGCTGTGAAGTTATCATTTCCAATTGGCATTGGTACTTTTCCAGCAACCAAATAATTGGAAACGACCCACCCCATTGTCGACATAACAGCTTCCAACATAGAGACATCAATAAAGCCACCTCTATCATTCTTTGGCTTTGCAAGACTGGCAGAAACTGCAAACGCGGCAGTTATTCCACCAACTGTATCTGCAATAGGATATCCTACACGTAGCGGCGCATTGTCAGCATTCCCTGTGATTGACATAACACCCGACATACCCTGAATAATTTGATCATAAGCTGGAAGTCCACTAAGCGGTCCATTCTGGCCAAAACCAGAAATGGCGCAGTAGATTAACGTTTTATTGTCTTTTTTAAGTGTTTCAAATCCCAATCCCAGTCGCTCCATTACTCCCGGCCTGAAATTCTCCACGACGACATCGGCTGTTTTAACAAGCTCCTTAAACAGTTTTTTCCCGCAAGTTGACTTTAGGTTAATCGTTATAGAACGTTTCCCCGTGTTTTGAGCGAGAAACGATATCCCCATCAAGTTCTTATTTAAAACGGGGTCTGCGCCCAACTGCCGAGCAAGGTCACCTGAATTGGGGACCTCTACCTTAATTATATCAGCACCCATGTGAGCTAACTGATGACAACAGAATGGACCTGCTAAAACATTAGTTAAATCCAATACTCGCACCCCCGACAAAGGGGCATTACTTTTCTCATTCTTACTTTGCATCACGCAGGCCTTTATTGATTTGCGGCATTGCCCCTTGATGAACAACTTTTGCTTGGGTGAAAAATTCTCGACAATAACTACCTTTTTCAGGAGGTCCGAATGAAGACCCTTTACGCCCTGTGAAAGGAGCGTGAAAATCCATACCTGCCGTAGGCAAATTGATTTGCACCATTCCAGCTTGGACTCTGCTGATAAATTCTTCAATTTTCTGGTGGTCGCATGTGATTATGCCCGCAGACAAGCCAACATCAACATCATTAGCCACCTGAATTGCTTCATCAAAATTGCACACCCGAATAATGGAGGCTACTGGACCAAAAATTTCTTCCTGATTTATGCGCATTGAATTTGCAGTCTCCCCAAATAAAGCTGGAGACAAATAGTATCCGGATTTATGCAATTTCAAGAGCTTACCACCAATGAGTTTTCTAGCACCTTCCTGCTCACCAATTTGCAAATATTTCTTATCAATTTCTAACTGTTCAGCACTTGCGACTGGGCCAATATCAGTATTGGCGTCACGGGCATCGCCAATACGCAAACGTCCCATTGCGGCAATCATTTTTTCCACAAATTTGTCATGAATGGCATCTTCGACGATCAATCTAGAAGACGCCGTACATCTTTGGCCAGTTGCATAAAACGACCCTTGAATCGCACAGTTAACTGCCAAGTCCAGGTCTGCGTCGTTACTGATTATAAGAGGGTTTTTACCTCCCATTTCAAGCTGGATTTTTCCACCGCGTTCGAAAACCCGTGCGCCAATTTTTTTGCCTACTGGGGTGGAACCAGTAAAAGTAATTCCCTCGACAAGTGGAGAATCAACTAAAGCCTGCCCAACGACATTACCGGTTCCCATCACCAAATTAAATACACCTTCAGGCAAACCTGAGCGCGAAATGATTTCAGCCAAGGCCCAAGCTGAACCAGGAACGATTTCAGCAGGCTTAAAGACGACAGTGTTCCCATAAGCCAAGGCGGGTGCAATTTTCCATGCCGGTATAGCCACTGGGAAATTCCATGGAGTAATGACACCAATTACTCCTAATGGCTCTCTTTTGACAGCAAGGTTAACGCCACTTCGAATCGACGAATATCCATCACTATCTGAACGAAATGCTTCTGCCGCAAAAAATTTAAATAGGTACCCTGCGCGGTTAACCTCAGCCACTGCCTCGTTTAGGGTCTTACCTTCCTCTCTGGCAAGAAGGTCACCTAACTCATTCTTCCTTGCAATAACCTCTGTTCCGATAGCATCTAACACTTCAAAACGTTGAAGAGGAGAAGACTGCGACCATTTAGGTGCGGCATCAGCCGCAGCCTCAATTGCCATTTGCGCCTGTTCTGAAGAAGCAAACGAGTATTCATCAATAATGTCATTTGTATCTGAGGGGTTATCATTTTTAATGCTGTCAACACCTTGAACCCAATTCCCAGCTATATAGTTTAGTTTCATATTTCATACCCCTTAACTAAACGTTGCTCCAAGACAGGCCTCCACCCAATATCTTCATGTCTATGGTCAAATGTATTAAGATAGAAAAAATTTGCTGCTGCAAAGCCACGACAACACCGCGCTGCACTTTGCCCTGCGTAAGGTCTCAATGTCCACGTATTCACACCAACCCAATTCCAAAGCTGGTTGTGCTCCCCCAAGCGAACTGATTCATCAATTTGAGGGCCCAAATCAAGCGGCGTTGGTGTAGGCAACCCTAGTATTTCACTTTTATTACAGACTATTTTGTCCCATTCATTTTCAAGGTTAGATGCGCCGAAATACCCATCTTTGGGATTTAAGAACTCGAAACCGCCATCCAAAACCCTGCATTTATATTCCTGCCCGTCGATAACAATGTTTCGTCCATTTACATATCCAGATTCGACCAAATCTAACCAACTGACATGAACAAGCAAAACACGGTCTGAGATGAATAAACGAGATGTTTCAGTCCTAAGAACAATCCAATTTATACGCGATGTTTGTACAGATGGCGTATCCCCCAATACCCATTTAGTCATATCTGGCAAGTCAGTGAAACTATGAATGTCTCCATCTGCCAAACCCTCATAGGGTTTAACGGCGCTTTGGTCTACCAACCAAGGTCTAGAGGGAAGTGGTAAAGGCTGACCCTCTTTATAAAGGCCACCTAACTCGACAACTCCTTCAAATATCATTTCACGGGCCTCAACATTTTTTCACGTAAAACAGAATACAAAAGATGGGCTGATATAGCTTCCGTGCGTCCTGATGGGTCCAATGAAGGAGCTACTTCCGCAATATCCATACCTCCGATTGAATGTTTGGCAATAACATCGAGAATATCGCAATAATTTTTAGGTGTTATACCACTGTGTACAATTGACCCAGTTCCTGGAAGGTATCCTGCATCCATTGCATCAATGTCCATGGACAGATACAAGCTATCACTATTCTTTGTGGCATGCTCAAGAGCCAACCTTGCAACTTCTTTCGCGCCTAATCTGTGCACATCCCCGGAAGAATAAACCTTTCCGCCCATACTCTCGATCAGCTCCAGCTCGCCGCCATCTACCCAACCGGAAACACCAATCCATACCATGTTCTCTTTGACAATATTGGGGAGTTCTGAAATTCGACGACCATTGGTAGCGTGATTAAAGTGTCCCCACGCACCAAGACGATCAGAAAAGTCCAAATGGCCATCAATTTGGATATAACCAATTTTATGCGTCGGATCAATTTTGCTTAATGCACGAGAATATCCCAAACATGCCGGATAACTATTAAAGTGATCGCCTCCTAAGGCAAGGGGGACCCCCCCAGCCAAACGTACACTTTCTGTCATGCTGGCGATTGCTTCAGTTGTCTGCTCAACAGAAACTGGGTCAATATCGGCATCACCACAATCAAGTATCCAAGAAGCATTATTTCTAGACCATTCCCCCCCATGCGTTGCGTCAAAAAATGTATCATGATGAGAAGGGAGATATTCTTCAACTAATCTAGTCGTCGCACGTCGAAGCGCTTCTGGGCCATGACGAGCTCCAATACGGCTCGAATGTGTCCAATCCGAAGGCATCCCAACCACACCGACAACATCTTTAGTGATTTCATTGACGTTTGCAGATTTAGAACCAAACAATGTCGACGAAGGCGATTTCAAGCCAAGATTAATGGCGCATTCACCAGACTTCATTTTAATTTTCCTCACGTTTCAACGACGTCAACAATCCGAGACGCCCATAAATATATCCAAGAAGAACTGTTACCAACAAACGCTGGCCAGTTTTGACAACACTCATTCCATTGACCGTCGGGTTCATTCCAGTAACAATCAATGTTGACACAGGCGATTGACCAATTTCGGTCATTACTGACTGTAAAGAAGTTACCGACACTCCATTAAACCGACGCTTTGATGACATGCCATGGAGGGGAGATGCGAATGCACTCAGGTCAAGATTAACGACTAAGGAATCAGTATTCTCAGTAAGTGCGAGGCGGAACTCTCTAAACTCCGGCATTGAAATTCTTGACAACTGTTTTGCTGAAATAACTTGACCGCCTTGCCCTCTATACTGGGTCAAAAACTCACATGGAGACGTACTAAGCGGCGTTAGAAAAGCAGTATTTTTCGCTAATAGCGTGCCGTTACTGATTAAACTGTCAACATCAGCCCTAGCCGAAGGAATTCCTTGTGTCCAAGATGACGGCGTATGACCACCAATCTGAATAAAGCTTAATTTTTCAGAATTCGCCTGGGTTTCTAAAACTGTGTTTACAGACCGTTGATCGCCGGACAATGCGATAATTGAAGCACCCCTTTGACGAACCGCATTGAATACGTCAGAAACAAGATTATCTGCAACTGACCTGCCTAAACCCTCAACTGGGATGTCACCTAAATCGACCATACGATCATGAATAGAAGAAGTATCAATTTTCTTTCTCGCATCGACATCAACAGGATGACTAAATTGAGGGTTTGCTTGCCAACCAAAGTATACTGACGTTTCCCGCAAGGCTTGGGGAGACATTCGGTACCCCGACGAAAGACCTACGTTGTCTTCCATCGGGATCCCAATTATCGCCAAACTTTTGTCATTGATTTCTGTCAACGCTCCGCGATGCGAGCGCATGAAAGTTAAGTCACCCGCCATACGGGGTAAAGGACCCGTTCTTAGACTCAATTTCTTTCTCCTTGTTTAAGAAGTTCTGCCAGCGCTGAAAATATTGAAAGACTGTAAGCCGTCACAGCTCGGTCTCGAAGTTCAAAATCTGGCCTATGCCCCGTAAATTCAGCAGCAATTATAGGCAGTTGTTTTAGTGACTGTATGAAATCTATTACGTCCTCTATGCGTTGTGACTTACTACCGCTATATGCAGTTGTCACCCCGTAAGCCGGACCAAGAATATCGGCGTCCACACTCAAGAAACACGTGCCTCCTTTAAGCATTTCATAATGTTCATCTGTCAGGTCTTCGCATTTCTGCACCCAAATCAAACTGTCAGATCGATCACCCAATAGTTGTGAAAGCCGCGTTCCAGCCTGGGATCTATTACTAACTAAGCCACAAGTATCTGGCACCACCTCTAAATCTTTGCGTTGAGAAACTCTAATGACAGATATCTGTTTATCGCTTTTAGCTTCAAGAATGCCAGCAATCAAAGTAGGAGTAAGACTGAAGTCTGCATTGGCAAATAAAATACTAGCTCGTGTGCGAGCTAATCGTGCTACCTGTTCACGCAAACTTGAGTATAAGCGCTCAGGTTCAAGCGGATAGACGTTCAGGTCTCCAACATCTATCAAATGCTCAGCATTAATACCCAAACTATTCTGGAACCAAGGATCAGAGCTACAATAACGGAACTGCCTGGCTAAGAAACGAGCACCAGGTTCACCTTCACTAAAGTGGTCGCAAAAAATTCCACAGCATGCAACGCTCTCTGGGCCCAGATCTTCAAGCCCCCCAACCTTCGCACCAAAGAATGTTGCTGCTGGTCTTAAAACTGTGTGAGTATCCCAACATCTAATTGAATCAATCATGGATCAACCCGATCCCATAAAACCGGGGCAATAACACGGCTCAATACTTCAGCAGCAAAGTACTCAGATAGCCCCCTCCTATCGAATACTGGTGCCACATTTGTAAGGGCACAACCTGCGATACGGGTGTTTTCTGAAACATGATCCAAAATATCTAGAATTTGATTAGGATCTAATCCTCCGATGTTAAGCGTAGGGGTCCCCGCCGCATGACCTGTATCCACAGCAGATACATCTATATGCCAAAACACACGTTTTTGTTCTTTCAAAAACGCCAATAAAAGCTCACTTGTACCAATTGTACCGATTTCATGAATTTGATCGGCACTGACACAAGTATGATTATGCTGTTCGGTTTGTTTCCATGCTTTAGCCGGCATAAGACCATTTACTCCAATAAAAAAAGTAGCCGTACCTGCTAGACTGTCTCCTTCTGAAATCGATGGCGTGATATGCACAATCGCACAATCTTGATCAAGTTCAGATATTACTTCTGAACACCATGAACCAATCTCGCGTGCCCCCCCAAGGATCACAGGGACAGTACTTTTTTCACTTAGAAAAGTGAACAGTTCTACAATTGATTTTTTGTCTAAACTTGATGATAGGTCACCTAAATCATTCATACGGAATGTAGGTTTTAAAACTCTTCTAGTGCCAGTATCCAAGTCCTCAATCGTTTTATGAGATGAGCTGCTAAACAGTGCAAATACTTCTTCAATTGCACGACGTATTGCGTTAGGCCCCAAAGAAGTACTCTGGCGGTGTTCGAACTTAGTAACCAAAGGTGCACCAATGACTGAAACAGCACCAGAAGTCAGTTCATTAGTATTTATCGGCACCAATACTTTAGATACTTCAGATTTTTTGCTAGAAGTGTTCATTTAGAAAATTCCTGACTGGTTTTGAATTTCAGCTCGGTTATAATGAGCTGAAGCCAAATTCTTAGGGGGTTGAGTAAATTGAATACAGAAATGAAATCCATTTCTAAAAAAGGACGACAAAATGATGGTTTTTCCGGCGTAGAAGCCGTTGAACGCGCTTTTACACTTTTGAACGCTTTCAACGATGGCAGTACGGCCCTCCCTTTGAAAGAACTCTCCAACCGTAGCGGGCTGACAAAATCTACAATTCTTCGTCTTGCTGTCTCTTTGGAAAAATTTGGCTACATGGTTAAAGATTCGGAGGGGCTGTACCATCTCGGCCCTATGCTGTGGCGACTTGGCTCTCTTTTCCGGCAGAACCTGAATCTGGAAGTAATCATAAAACCTGTTTTGGAAGAGCTGATGAAGAAAACCGGAGAAAGTGCCTCGTTTTACATTCCTCGCGGGAAATTTGGTATTTGCCTTTACAGAACGAACTCGAAGCACCTTGCTCGTGATCACGTAGAAGCTGGCGACATAATTCCTTTGGGGCTTGGCTCTTCGGGCCAAGTATTGAAAGCATTCCTTAATGGGCGCGGTAAGCTTGCTACACAAATTCGTAAAGAACGAACCTACGTAAGCCTTGGTGAAAGAGACCCTGATGTTGCTGGAATAGCAGCAATTGTAACTGGCCCTGGAGATGAAGTCGTTGGCTCTTTGAGTGTATCGGGCATTACTACTCGCTTTGATAAAAGAGCGGTTGAATCGCATCGTACGCTTATTCTCGAAGCAGCCAAAACTATTGAATGCAGTTTGGGAGGGCTGGGTGAGTAAAGGTCTCATTTTACTCATTCACCTCTCCTCGGCTACCTAGAAAACGCACGCAGATTAAAGCCCCAATCGACACTGCAATTAAACAGGTTGAAATAGCCGCAATAGTGGGGTCAAGGTGATCACGCATTGAGTTAAACATGCGGCGGGTAATTGTTGCGTTTTCCCCACCCGAGACCAACATCGAAATCACAACTTCATCGAGCGATGTGACGAAGGCCAGAAAGGCCCCTGTCTGAATCGAAAATTTGACCTGTGGTACAGTTATTGTCCACAACGCGAACGCTCGGGACGCGCCCAAACTACGTGCCGCTAGTTCCTGGTCGAAATCATAATTCTGTAACCCCGACATGACAGTAACAATCACAAAGGGTAATGCAATTGCCGTATGAGCGATAACAATTCCGGTAAGTGTATAATTAAGCCCCAGCTTGGCATAAAGGCTGAATACCCCCACAGCGGTTAAAATTACTGGTACGACAAGGGGCATGATCACAAAGGCCTGCGCAGTGTTCCTGATTCGCGGAGTGGAGCAATGTAGGCCATAGGCACAAAGTGCACCTAAAGGTGTCGCAATTGCCGTTGTCATAACCGCCACTATGAGGGAGATTTTCGTGGCACTCATCCATTCTATGGAACTGAAATAGGACTCATACCAACGAAGTGAGAAGGAATTTGGTGGAAACTCCAGAAAGTCTCCCCCCCCAAAGGAGATCGGGATCACGATAAGTGTGGGCAGAATTAGAAAGAACAAAACTGCGAAACCGACTACAGTCAGCCACATACCGTCAATTTTTCGTTGTCCTACTTGTTCCATTTTCAGCTCCTCAGCGCATGAATAGTTTGTCGAGACCAAAGACACGATGCATCAGCCAAATCATTACCAGTGCCAGCAGCAGTAGGACAACACCTAAAGCTGATGCTGCACCCCAATTAGAATAGATTGTAATAGTACTTTCGATCCGCTGTGCCAACATCTGTACCCGGCCCCCCCCCATCAAAGCAGGAGTAACGTAAAACCCAAGTGATAGGATAAATACCAGCACAATACCAGCAAAAAGACCTGGCCTAGACATCGGAAAGAACACCCGCCAAAACGCCTCACGTGGGCTGGAACCAAGACCTACAGCAGCTCGGACTAGGTCGGTATCAATGCTCCGCATTGTGGCGTAAAGGGGTAAAACCAAAAAAGGTAGCATGACATGCACCATACCTATGATGGATCCCGTCAGATTGTGCGCCAGTTGCAGAGGTTCATCAATTATGCCAAGTGACATTAGTGACGAGTTGATGATGCCATTACGCTGCAACAGCACCAGCCAAGCGTAGGTACGCACCAAAATCGAAGTCCAAAACGGAACCAGCACGAAAATCATTAGAATGGAAGCAGTTCTGTCCGGCAATTTTGTCAGCCAGTAACACAGCGGATAACCGAGAAGGACACAAATCAAAGTCACGGCAATACTGATCTGAAAGGTGACAACAAAGGTCCGCCGATACAAAGCGCTTTCATAAATACGTGCATAGTTTTCCATACTCAACTCGCCCGCTGCATTGTAAAACGAGAGTGAAGATAGCCAAATAATTGGCAGAAAAACGACTATCAAAATTGCTAGAATTGCAGGCAACGAAAGCCCCAAAAACGTCAGGCTTTCACGACGCTCTTCAAACTTGATTTTACTAGCGTTCTTAAGCGACTGAGGAGACCCATTGGACTCGTGGATACTCATGATATATGCTCCGGTACAATGATCGTATCTTCGGGATGCAGGGCAAGACCGATACGCTCTCCCTTGGAGGGTAGACCTATTTGACCAGCACGATTGGCAGGTACACGCACATTAATCTGGCCCACACTATCGTGCTGAACGATAACCAGCACGCTGTCACCTTGATAAATGATGTCGTGGACGTAGCCAGATAGATCGTTGGCTGTTTCAGGCACATCTCCTGGTGTAACCTCCAGCAGCTCCGGCCGGACCACCAAGCGATGGCCTCCACTGCCAAGCGCAATGGGTAAATCAGATTTCAGCACGCGCTCGCCAAGTTGCGCCGTACCCTTAGCCACCGTCACCGGCAAGGAAATTGATTCCCCGATAAAGTCCGCCACAAAGAAACTGTGAGGCTGACGATAGAGCCGCTCAGGTGTCTCGACCTGCTCGATCCTCCCATGATTGACCACCGCAATCCTGTCTGACATCGTCAGGGCTTCGCGCTGGTCATGGGTTACATAAACAATGGTTGCATCCAATTTTTGATGGAGCGCCTTTAATTCGATCTGCATATGTTCGCGCAGCTTTTTGTCGAGCGCAGAAAGAGGCTCATCCATCAGGATGATCTGCGGCTCGAATACCATGGCGCGTGCAAGAGCCACACGCTGCTTTTGGCCGCCAGACAATTGGTTGATACGCCGATTCCCATAGCCGCCAAGCTCAACGGTTTCCAGCGCACGCTCGGCGCGGATCTTTTGATCACTTTTTGAAACCCCACGAATTTTCAGGGGATAAGCTACATTTTCTGCTACCGTCATAAATGGAAACAACGCATAGCTTTGAAAAACCATACCAAGACCGCGTTTATGTGGTGGCGTCGTAATCATTTCACGATCGCCGAACCGGATCGACCCGCCATCAGGACGGACAAAACCAGCCAGTGCCATCAGAAGCGTCGTTTTACCCGATCCTGATGGCCCAAGCAACGTCAAGAACTCACCGGCAGAAATATTTAGCGACACATCATCTAGTGCATTCACTGACCCATAGGATTTGCACAAGTTTGAGATATCGATGGTTTGAGATTTGTTTGCAAACATGATTTAGATTTATCCTAGACTGGTGAATAGTGTTCTTTTATAACACTGGTAAAGTTTTAAATTAATGTTTCCATAAGGAAATGACGTTTTATTTCTGTAGAATTGATACTGGGTTAAAGCAACGATTCTTCTTACTCCGAAGAAGGTATACCAAACACTGCCCGGGTTAAGACGACGCAAGATTTTCGACCCTTGATTACTGAAGCAATAATCATTTCGACGCCTTCAACAAAAACTGTTTTATTGCCTTCGTCGTACTGCTAGGATTCTCTATCGGTGGCAGATGTCCACAGTTTGGCAAAATTAACATTTCGCTACCAATTACACTTTCTGATATTTCCTGAACTCCGTTTCTGAAGAACTCTGAATCATCATTACCGACAATCAATAAGACCGGGCATCGAATATCTTTTAAGCTTTCTTGAAAATCTGGCCGCGTTGCACAGGCAGTCATCTGCCGGCCAAACGAATCGGCCAAATGAATATTGACCATTTGACGAAAACATCTTCTTGCATCGCTCGATGCGCTCTTGTTGGATACACAAGCATCCACAATTTCGTCAACCAAACCCTCGTACTGGCCAGATTCTATTCTTTCTATCCAGAGTTTACGCTCTTCGGACTGGGATGGCATTTCCGCTCTAGGTGAGGTGGAAATTAGCACTCCCCCCCAAACTCTATCGGGTGCAAGGCGCAACACCTCAAGCGCCACATACCCACCCATGCTTATTCCAACTACGGCAAATCGCGATGGTGCATGGGCCAAGAGGGTTTTTGCCATTTCAGTAATCGTTTTGGACTGCATGTTATCAATGAAAATTGCTTTGAAGGGCGGGTTAATACCTGCGACTTGTTCAGCAAAAATTTCATTACTACAAAGCGCACCAGGTATAAAGACAACCGCTTCGTTGCTGTTGATTATTGATGACATGAGGGTTCAGTGTGAATCTGAATATCGGGCGCGGTGAACTATTCACTGCGCCCAATATGATTACTGCTGGATTAGAGTATCAAACTCTTCGGTCAACTCACCCAACTGTCCGATATAAAATTTCGGATCAACCAGCAGTTGCGGAGCGAAATTATCAGGGAAGGTAGGCAGCCGTTTGGCTTGTTCATCCGTGAGGATACCGACATTAAAGGCATCGCTGTTCGCAGGTCCAAAAGGCATAGCCTTGACTAACCGTGCTTGTGTTTCTGCATTAATCATTTCACTGATCAATCGCATCGCATTTTCTTTGTTGGGCGCACCCTTTGGAACTAAGAGGCAATCGACATCCATCGTTGCACCAGCATACGTAAAGTTCACCCCAACGCCATCATCATTAATATAGCCTACGTGGTTTTGCCCCATGTGAATCATGTCGACCTCACCATCACGTAAAAGCTGTGCGGACTGAGCCCCACCACGATACCAGACTGTGACATGTGGAACAATTTCAGCTAGTTTTGACCAAGCGCGTTTCATACCCTCGTCCGTGGCCAGCGTGTCGTAGACCTCCGCCACGGGCACTCCATCCGCCATCAATGCTGCTTCTAGGTTGTAATTGACTTTTCCATGCATGCCACGATTCCCTGGAAACTTATCTACATCCCAAAAATCTGCCCAGCTTTGTGGTCCATTATCCCCAAACTTATCTTTTCTATAGGCAATGACTTTTGTGAATGCAAGTAGTCCAACATAGTGGCTGTTGATCAGCTCCTGAGGAACACCCATTGTATCGATTAAATTGTAGTCAAGCGGCTCAAGGGAGCCTTCCTGTTTGAGTGTCTCGCAAGTCGACAACTCTTGTTCTGTCACATCCCAGGCAACTGCACCCGCATTGATTTGCGCACGAACGTCCTGAATGCCATTTGTCGTATCCTCTTTTACAGTAATACCTAACGCCTTAGAAGCTGGCTCCAACATTGTAGACCTCAGGGTATCTTGAAAAGAACCACCCCACGAGGCAAACACAACCTCATCATTTGCTTGCGCCGACGAAGCGACACCAACTGTAAGCAGAGCTGAAACTGTCAAGGCACTGAGAGCGCCCTTTGAAACTTTTTTATCTTTATTGTGGTACTTCACACAAACCCCCTTATAAACATTAAACGTTTCGCTCATCGAAACTGTATTGCATTTTAACGCAGAAATACGAAATGTCAAGACCTCAAGGTTTGTCAATAAAAAAGCATATCTAATTAAAACAAAAAGATTAATTAATCAACAATATCAATGCTTTATTGAATTATCAAATCGATTCTCAGAACTATTACGGAGAAAAGTTAAGATAAATAATGAAATAATAAAGAAAATATTTTTCGCAAAAATGTTAGATAAGCATTGAGGACTGCAAATAATTTGTACCACATAGAGGATGAATTTCTGGCGTGATTTAAGCCTAAGGAGGCTCATCATGAAAAGATAACGCCTATCAGTAGGATAAATAGTTACCGCCATGAAATTGCATGAATCAGGTATTTCTGTTGCTGATATTTATCGAAAACTAGGTATCGCAGAAGGCACGTTTTATTGCTGGGAAAAGGATTACAACGATCTTGAATCAGATCAGACCAGGGCCCTGTAGGACAGCCCACAGGGCCTACGATTACAGCAGTGATTGCATAGCCTGATCACATCTACCCTAAGTCGGCTAATCCAGTTTTTCAATGATAAGGGTGATCTCCCCCACCTTGAAACCCCACTTTGTCATTATGGTGCGATTCATTATAAGAGATTCATTAATTTGGTACATCCAATCATCCAAATTTACACCCCGAATCTTACCGTTAACCTCACACCAGAGAAATTCGCTCCAATCCGACCTGACAATGCTTGCCAGATACCTTTAGTCCAGACGTACCTGCACATTAACCAAATTAGGCAAGTTAGTACCCACTACTACAGAGGTTGAGCGACCACGCTCCTGCCGCGGCGTAATATCAAAATAACTGCGATAAGTCGTGCTAAAGTGGCTAGCCGAAGAAAACCCACAGGCCATGCTCACCTCGACAATGGAAAGATCTGTGTCTCTAAGCAGTTGCCGCGCCCGATCCAGACGTAATTGCAGATAGAATCTGGACGGCGCCTGATGCAAATGCTTTTTAAATAAACGTTCTAAATGACGTCTGGACAGGTCCACCAAGTTGGCCAATTCCTCATAAGATAGAGGCTCTTCCAGGTTCGCCTCCATCAAGGTTACCACCTCAGTTAGCTTCGGCTGACTTTTGCCTAGACGGGTTTGCAATGGCACTCTCTGTAAAGTGTCCTGATTGCGGGTACGCTCCAGCAACAACCATTCTGCCACTTCAGCTGCTAGCTCACCCTGACCTATACTGGCGAGCCAAGCCATCAACACATCGGCAACAGCCCCCCCTCCAGCACAGGTAAACAGGCGTTCATCTTGACAGTATAGTTGGGCGGCCCAGTTAACCCTCTGTTCTGTGGCCTGCAATTGTTGCAACAGTGACCAGTGACATGCCACCTGTTTCTCAGCAAGCCAACCTGCCGCAGCCAAAGTCTCACTAACCCTACCCATCAATACCAACCTGGCACCACTTGCATATTGCTGTCGCAGCCAATGAATAAACGCTGGCTGGAGGTTCTCCGGCTGCCACATGTTAGACACGACAATCACCGTATCAAAATTTTGATTACGGGCCCAAGGCGAGCTTTCAGGCAGGCATTGCAGGCGATCATGGGGCACGGCCAAATGCACAGGCTGCACTGCCAGCCAGGTCTGATCCTGCATAAGCGGCAGGCAGCAAAAATCCCAAACCAAGCCCAACTGGGACAGGCTTGCCGATGGCAAAGTTAAAATAGCCAGATTGTGTTGGGCCGGATTAGCCATGGGATCTCGTGCGCTCATAGGGGCCACATAAAACCACGACCGGTGCCTTGACTCAAGCTATCTATTTGGCTTTTGTCCAGCTGATTATAGTTAACGTCGCGCAAGTTAAACTTACCCCCTAGTGCCGAGCGCAATTTTTTTGAATAATAGTTCCTATTATCCGCTATGTCCTGTGACAGCATTAGCGTCCGAAAAATTATCTTTTTATTCTTATGTCAGGATTGCATTATGCCCAATACAGATTTGAATCGCGACTTATTTGACCAGGTGATGGTACCCAACTATGCACCTGCAACAGTGGTTCCGATAGGCGGTAAAGGTTCTCGGGTATGGGATCAGAATAATTTGGAATATATCGACTTTGCTGGCGGTATCGCGGTGACCAGTGTGGGCCACTGCCACCCCGAACTGGTCGCTACCTTGCAATCTCAAGGAAATAAACTCTGGCACCTTGCCAATGTTATGACCAATGAACCAGCCCTCTATCTGGCACAGTTACTGACTAGTGCCACCTTTGCCGAGCGGGTATTTTTTGCCAATTCAGGAGCCGAAGCCAACGAAGCTGCCTTTAAGCTTGTCCGCCGCGTAGCCCATGATAAATTTGGCCCCGAGAAACACGAAATCATTGCCTTTCACCAAGGCTTCCATGGGCGCACCCTGTTCACCGTCAGTGTAGGCGGGCAACCTAAATACAGCCAAGGCTTTGGCCCTGCCATCGAAGGTATCACCCACTTACCGTACAATGATATCGCCGCCCTGGAAGACGCTATATCTGATCAAACCTGCGCCATCATCATGGAACCTCTGCAAGGTGAAGGCGGCATTATCCCTGCCGACCCAGCCTTTGCCAAACGAGTACGCGAGCTCTGTGACAAACACAATGCTCTGTTGGTTATGGACGAGGTACAAACTGGCGTTGGCCGTTTGGGCACCCTCTATGCCTACGAGCAATTAGGCATAACACCCGATATTCTGACCTCTGCCAAAGGTTTGGGCAACGGTTTTCCGGTGGCCGCCATGCTCACTACAGCCGATATCGCTAGTCATCTCGTGCCAGGCACCCACGGCAGTACCTATGGTGGCAATCCTCTGGCCTGCGCCATTGCTGCCAAAGTATTGGAAATCGTTGATCAGCCAGATGTACTAACCGGGGTAAACAACAAGTTTGAGCTATTTAAAGCAGGCTTGGCAAAAATCAACAGCAAGACGCCATTCTATGACGAACTTCGCGGCCGGGGGCTACTGCTTGGCTGTGCATTAACGAAAGCCTACCAAGGCCAAGCCAGCCTTTTTCAGGCGGCAGCGCTGGAAGCCGGCGTTATGACCCTAGTAGCTGGACCTAATGTGATTCGCTTTGCCCCGTCTCTGTTAATTCCCGATGCCGATATTGAAGAGGGCCTTAGTCGCTTTGCCGGGGCGGTAGCCAAGGTGCTTGAACGCCAAGAGGCCCGTGATCTATGAACAGGTCAGCCAAGCCCCTAAGCACTATTGAAGAAGATGCCTGTCGCTGGTTAGAGCAGCAACAGACCGAGATGGAAAGTAGATTGTGGCAACTGGCAAATATCAATTCCGGAAGTTACAACCTAGACGGATTGGCGCAAGTGGCCCAAACTCTGGTCGAGTGGGCTGAACCACTAAACTGTGAGATTAGTTATATCGATCTGCAACCACAGGTTATGATCAATGCCAAGGGCCAATCAGTATCACAACCATTAGGCCGGGCCCTTAAGCTGCGGCAGCGGCCACAGGCACCATTACAGGTATTCTTGTGTGCGCACATGGACACCGTGTTTGCCCTTGATCATCCATTTCAGCAAGTACAACAATTAGACGCCGAGCATATAAACGGACCCGGTGTTGCCGACCTGAAAGGCGGCATTATGGTAATGCTTTACGCGCTACAGGCCTTGGAAGCGTCACCTCTGACAGAATCTATTGGCTGGACCGTGTTATTTAATCCAGATGAGGAAATTGGCTCACCTGGTTCCGCCCAATTATTCCCACAACTAGCCCAAGATCACCACCTAGGCCTGATTTATGAGCCCTGTTTTGCTGATGGTAATTTGGCTGGTGAACGCAAAGGTAGTGGTAATTTTTCTACCATCAGCCACGGCAAAGCAGCCCACGCAGGCCGCGAGCATCATCTGGGACGCAACGCCATTCGGGCTATGGCTGACTTTGTTAGGGCCGTTGATCAACTTAATGGCCAACGTGCAGGTGTAACTATTAATGTGGGCATTATCGAGGGCGGCAATGCCACCAATGTGGTGCCAGACACCTGTGTCATGAAATTTAACATCCGCACCCAACAACCTGATGATGAGCTCTGGTGCAAGGAGCAATTGCAGTCTATTATAGCTGACATCAATCAGAGCGACGGCATCAGTATAGAACTGCATGGGCACTTTGGGCGCACTCCCAAAGTCATGACCCCAGCTTGGCAGAAGCTATGCGACCTGTTGCAGGCCTGTGGCCAGAGCTTACAAATACCTATTGATTTTGTTGCCACCGGAGGCTGCTGTGATGGCAACAATCTGGCGGCCGCCGGCTTGCCTAATATTGATACTCTAGGAGTACAAGGTGGCAATATCCACAGCGATCAAGAATATATGCGTCTGGCAAGCCTGTCTGAAAAAGCCAAGTTAAGCGCCTTGTTGTTGTTACGCTTGGCTGCTGCTGGGCCAGAATTATGGTCACCAGACAAATAACTAAAGAACCGGGGAAAAGAGGCAGGCGTTACAAAGCCCAGTCGTTAGGTAGTTGCCGGGGTCATTAGCGACCTGACAGCATTACACGACCTATATAATAAACCAATATTGCGAGACATCTATGCTGATCGTTCGTCCCATCCAGCAAGCCGATAAAGCCGCCTTTCACGCCTTTGCCAAAGTAGCGGGTGCCGGCCACACCAACCTGCCACAGGATGAACAGCAGCTACAAGCCAAGCTTGACCATAGCGCCCTGTCTTTTGCTTCCAAAATTGAACAGGCCGGCGAAGAAAGCTATCAGTTTGTATTACAGGATTTAGGCAACCAAACTCTAGCCGGCACTTGTGCAATTGATGCCTGCGTCGGGCTAAGCCAGCCCAACTACAGTTACCGCTTGGCAACTATGGTACATGCATCCAAAGAGCTTAAGCTGGTCAATCGCACTATGGTCCTGCAGCTAAGCCATGACTATACGGGCGTTAGCCGCCTCAGCGCCTTTTACCTAAGCCCCGAGTACCGTCACAGTTTTCACGATCAACTGCTGTCCAAAGCGCGCTTTATGTTTATGGCGCGCTTCCCCGAGCGATTCTCTGACACCACTATTTCTGAAATCAAGGGCGTTATCGATGACCAGAATGTCTCCCCCTTCTGGGAAAGTGTGGGGCGCCACTTCTTTGCCATGGACTTTGCCGAAGCCGACCTGTTAACTGGCACCAACAAAGCCTTTATTGCCGACCTGATGCCTCGCCACCCTTTATATGTGGAGTTATTGCCCGCGGCAGCCCAAGCCGTTATTGGACAACACCATACAGATTTTGAGGATGTGATCAATATACATGAGCATGAGGGCCTACGCTTTGTTGATCAGGTGGACATCTTTGATGCTGGCCCCATGCTAGAGGCCCGCACACGACTGATTCGGACTATACGCAAAGCCGAACAGGCGACTATTGCCATCGATCATGATCGCGCTCAAACCAGTGGTTCGCGGGTACTACTAAGCAACAACCAATGCCAGGATTTTCGCTGCCTGTTGGCCCGCAAGCAGTCTGATAGTGAAGTCATATACATCAACCCGCAAATAGCCCAGGCATTGGGTGTCAGCGATGGCGAGCAGGTGCTGTATTCTCCTCTTTAGGTTGGTTGAGGCCGCTATAACTAAAAAACTAAGCGAAAACGCAAAAGAAACTATCAGGCCTTAAGGTTATCCTGTACCTCTATAGTTTATATTGGTAGTTACCGATTTCTAAAGGACTCGCGTTATGATGATAATCCGCCCACTGGAGGCTAGTGACAGTGACGCCCTAATGCAGTTGGCCGGTAAGGCTGGCGTTGGTTTCACTTCACTACCCGCCGATGAACAACTGATCGCCAGTAAAGTGGCGGCTTCCCAAGCAGCCTTTACTGAGCCAGCCAACCTGCAGCAGGAACAAAGCTACCTGTTTGTTCTGGAAGACAATACAACTGGGCGTGTAGCTGGCATCTGCGGCATCGAATCAGCAGTAGGCTACAGCTCACCCTGGTATAACTACCGCATAGGTACACTGGTGCACTCCAGCCGGGAACTGCAGGTCCACAACGCCTTCCCCACCCTCTACCTATCAAACGATCACACTGGTTGTGCCGAAGTCTGTACTCTGTTTCTTGATCCGGACTATCGTCACAGCAAAAACGGCAGCCTGCTGTCCAAAAGTCGTTTTTTATTTATGGCTGAATTTCCTGGTCGCTTTAACCATAAGGTGATTGCCGAAATGCGCGGCGTTTCAGACGAACGTGGCCAATCACCCTTTTGGGAGGGTCTGGGACGTCATTTCTTCAGTATTGATTTCGCTGAAGCCGATCGCTTGACGGGTTTGGGCAAGAAGCAGTTTATTGCTGAACTTATGCCAAGCCATCCTCTGTATATCAACATGCTTCCTGAAGACGCGCGTGCCGCCATTGGCCAGGTACATGAAAAGACCCGTCCAGCGCGCAAAATGCTAGAAGATGAAGGCTTTCGTAGCCAAGGTTATGTTGATATTTTTGATGCCGGTCCTATTTTGGAAACCAATGTTCAGGATGTACGCGCAATACGTGAAAGCCGCTACGCTAAAGCCCGTATTAATGATCAGTCAAATGCTAGTCGGCCTATGACTTGCTTGATCAGCAACACCAGTTTAGATAATTTTCGCTGTGTACTGGCTGATCTGGACATGTCCCATCCCGGCCAGATAGATATCGACAGCGACACAGCCAAGGCATTGCAAGTCAGTGATGGAGAGGCCATCCGTGCCGTGCCGTTATTTGCTACCCCACGCTAAATGTAAGACTTTGTCCTGCCAACCCGAGTTCGAGCAGGGACCAAAAGACAAGGATTGATAATGACACACCTCATCAACAACCAGTGGTTTGAGGGGGAGGGCACCCTCTTTACCTCCCGCGACGCCGCCACACAGAACGCCATCTGGCAAGGCAACAGTGCCAGTGCCGCGCAGGTCGACGCTGCCGTCGACGCTGCCCGCAATGCTTTTGTCAGTTGGTCTTTGCTACCCTATGAACAGCGTTTACAAGCTGTGCAGGCCTTTCAGCAACAATTACGTGAACACAGTGATGCCCTGACTCTGAGTATTGCTCAAGAAGCCGGCAAACCCCTATGGGAGGCCAAAACAGAAGTCGCGGCCATGATCGGTAAAATCGACCTCTCTGCCAAGGCCCATGAGGCGCGCACAGGAATCGAGGCCAAGCCCGCCCCAGCTGGTAGTGCGGCCTGGCTGCGCCACCGTCCCCACGGCGTAGTGGCCGTCTTTGGACCTTATAATTTCCCTGGACACCTGCCCAATGGCCATATTGTTCCTGCCCTGCTGGCTGGCAATACCGTGGTACTGAAACCCAGTGAATTCACCCCCATGGTGGCAGAACTGACGATCAAATGCTGGCTGGCAGCGGGCCTGCCAAAGGGCGTTATTAACCTGTTGCAAGGTGCTAAAGAAACCGGTATTACTCTGGCCAATCATGCTGGTATCGATGGACTATTCTTTACCGGCAGTTCCACCACCGGCCAATTACTGCACAAGCAGTTTGCCGACCGCCCAGACAAAATACTGGCTCTGGAAATGGGTGGCAATAACCCCCTAGTGATCGGTGAGGTTAGCAACCACCGTGCTGCTGTGCATGATATTATCCAGTCCGCTTATATTTCTTCTGGCCAACGCTGCACCTGTGCGCGCCGTCTATATCTGCCTCAGGGTGTACAGGGCGACCAGCTATTGGCCCAATTGACGATGGCGGTTGGCCGTATCCGCGTAGGCGCTTATGACACGGAACCTCAGCCTTTTATGGGGCCGGTCATCTCCCCACAAGCCGCCCAAACCTTACTTGCCGCCCAACAAAACCTTATTCATCTGGGGGCCCAACCACTGGTCGCCATGCAACTGCAACAGCCGGACTCTGGCCTGCTTAGTCCTGGCTTACTGGATGTATCTGCAGTGCAAGGATTACCAGACGAAGAATACTTTGGTCCCCTGTTATGCGTGGATCGTTATACCGATATGGATGATGCTATTGCCAAGGCCAACAACACACGCTTTGGCTTATCCGCCGGTTTATTGGATGATCAACGCGCCACCTATGAATACTTCCTGCCTCGGGTTCGAGCCGGCATCATCAATTGGAACAAGCCCATCACCGGAGCCAGTGGTGCCTCTCCCTTTGGTGGAATTGGTGCCAGTGGCAACCACCGAGCCAGCGCCTACTATGCCGCTGATTACTGTGCCTATCCGGTTGCCTCAGTAGAAGCAGATGCAGTGCAGCTACCAGATAATCTAAGCCCCGGTCTGCATTTGTAAGGAGCGATGAACATGATGACAGCACAAGAAGCCAATTTTGACGGCCTGGTAGGCCCCACCCATAACTATGGGGGCCTGTCCTACGGCAATGTTGCCTCCAGCCGCAACTCGGCCCGGGCTTCGCAACCCAAACTGGCGGTGCAACAAGGCCTGCAGAAGATGAAAGCTCTGCATGATATGGGCATGTTGCAAGGCGTTCTAGCGCCGCAGTCGCGGCCTGATTTGAACACCCTGCGCCAACTCGGCTTTAGCGGATCGGATAACCGGGTTATTGATATGGCCGCCAAACGCGAGCCGGCCTTGCTAGCCGCCTGCTATTCGGCATCTAGCATGTGGACGGCCAACGCGGCTACCGTATCTCCCAGCGCCGACACGCAGGATCAGCGGGTTCATTTCACCCCTGCCAACTTGGTTAACCGCTTTCACCGTTCCATTGAACACCAGACAACAGGGCGCATATTGCAGGCCACATTTGCCCATGAAGATCATTTCGCCCACCATCAGGCCCTGCCTTCCTCCGATCATTTTGGTGACGAGGGTGCGGCCAATCATACGCGCTTTTGTCAAACCTATGGTGAAGCCGGTATAGAGCTGTTTGTCTATGGCCAGCAAGCCTTTAATGCTCAAGCAAGCAAACCCGGCAAATACCCGGCCCGTCAATCACTGGAAGCCAGCCAAGCCATTGCTCGCTTGCATGGTTTAGCCACCGAGCAAGTCATTTTCGCTCAACAAAACCCGGCCGCCATTGATGCCGGCGTGTTCCATAATGATGTTATCGCTGTCGGTAATGGCAACCTGCATTTCTACCATGAGCAAGCCTTCCTCAATGGCGATCAGGTCAATGACCAATTGCAAGCCGCCATGGACAAGCTACACGGCGCCGCCCAGCCCATGCATTTTATCAAGGTGCCGACCACAGCGGTGAGTCTGGCCGATGCCGTTAACAGCTACCTATTTAATAGCCAACTGCTGCACTTGCCCGCCCAACAACCAGGTCATATGGCGTTAGTCGTACCTCAGGAATGCCAACAGAACGCGGCTGTTTGGGCCTATCTACAGACCCTTAAACACAGCACGGCGCCCATTGATGAGATCTTGGTGTTTGATCTTAAACAAAGTATGAGTAATGGTGGCGGCCCAGCTTGTCTGCGCCTGCGCGTGGTCCTGAATGCGGCAGAACAACAGGCAATTAACCCTGCCTGCATCATAAATGATGACTTGTACCAGCGCCTAATGCAGTGGAGCGAAAGTCACTATCGTGAACAATTAATTGAAACCGATTTGGCTGACCCAAATCTGCTGAATGAAAGCCGCTGCGCTCTGGATGAATTGACCCAGATACTGCAATTAGGCAGTGTCTACGACTTTCAAAGATAGACGTTATGGAGCCAAATACGCTGCTCTTTTGCCGTTCGTATTAATGCTGCCATGTACCATTTTGTTGCTGGATATATGATGTGATCAGTCTATACTGATCACATCCAACCTCAGCCCGTTAATCAATCTTTTCAATGATCAGGGTGATCTCCCCCACCTTGAAGCCCCACTTGGTCATTATGGTGCGGTTCATTATGCGGGATTCATTAATTTGGTACATCCAGTCATCCAAGTTTACATCCCAGACCTTACCATCAACCTCAATGGCAAGAGTGTAATGCCAGTTAAATGCAAAACCCCGGCTTTCGCCAGTAGCTTCACCCACCACATCCCCCGCTGTACCACTGTAACGATTATTGGGGTGTTTATTGAGCAACCAAACACGTCTTTGTGTTTGCTTGTCATCATAGACAAAATCTTCCTCTAGGCGGCCTTCATTGGCTTGCCAAGTACCGATTAAATCTGCCTCAAAGCGCCGAATGACTTTACCAGATCGGTTCTGTACGATGCCATAGGCCTTGAGCTTGCCATCAAAGAAGTGGGCCATGTCAAATTCAGGCGTCGTAGCTTCATAATCAGCAGGCACTGAGCTGCAGCCATGCAGCATTATGGCCACGCCACAGAGCAGGATAAAACGATAGAGGGATTTTCCATAAGCCATCATGATATTCATAGTTTTTTTCCAATTAGTTGTTGACGTGATGAAGGCTGCTGCGTGTTTTCTGACAACCAGATATCGGTAAATGCTTGTGTAAATGCCGCCTCTTTCAAGGCTCCAATTGGCACTTGGTTATGATAGAAATAACCATGCCCTTGATCATCAACATACAGCAGCAAACGATCATTCGGTTTTATATCTGGCCAGATTTGGCGCAACGCATGTTCCCACTGGGGGCGGTAATCCAAATTTTGCCGCTGCCATTCTTTCAGCGTTGCTGTTATGAGCTGCTCACAGCTAAAAGCTCTCTCATAAGTTAGCTCCAGCGATAAAGAGCGCGCTTGCCCATGATAATGACCAGATGGGGTGCGTAATTCCGCCTCATAAAGCTTAATCCAAAGCCAGTTAATATCCGCTTGGCCTACCCGCTGATATTGAGGGTAGGCCATGAACGCAGGCACACGTTCTGACATACTCTTTTGGTTCGCTACCGTTGGCAAGCTCAATAACAACATAAAGCCTAAGCCAATTAACCAGTATGGGTGTTGATGCTTATTGATATGCTTTCTGCCTTATAAATGTGTCGCCTTTCACCAGCAGTGGCAACAAAAAGGCCCACGTTATAGCGATTATTGCGGTAGTTAGAAATGGGCCCGCTGGCCACACTACAGAACCAAAGTGCCAACTAACAAAGTATGCATAACTACCCCCTAAGGCACCAATAGGCATTAGCCAGTGCCATTTAAGCCGCTGCAAAAACCCTAAGCTATGGCCAAAGTTCAACACAAACGCCAGCCACAGAACCATCAACCACCACGGCCATGAGTCAAACACAAACAGCCCCATTTGCGTGAATATCATATCAATAAAAAAACCCAACACAACCAGTGGTAATACCATAATATCGGCTTTAAAACAGGGAGATAGAAAATAGTGCACCAGCAAAATTACACAGGGAATAGCCAGCCATTCATTTCTGCCAAATACACAGAACAACCAGATAATCTGAAAACTAATGGCTTGAAAAAAGAGCCACAGGGTTATTTTTTTCATTAGTCAAAAGTCCACCATAAATAATTAATTAAAGAACCTACATCATCGACACATGGAGCGAACATACTGAAATCCTTCACTAACTCTGCGGCACTATGTCAAATAAACGCTGCAAAGCTAGAGAAAAATCCCCGCCTAACAAATGAACAGATGTGGTAGTAATATCACCATCAGCAACCCCACCTAACATGATGGGGACGTTAACCTCATCCGCTAGTTCATCGAGCTGGCGTGCCAAAGTCGCATCAGGAGGCCTAGTAACTAAAGACAACACCACCCCTGCGGCCTGTACTTTGTTAACCACAGGCAAGACTTGATCAAGCGGCAAATTTGTACCTAATAATAAAACACGATAGCCTGCATTTTGAGCACTTAGAGCAAACATCAAACTGCCAAGCTCATGATGCTCATGCGGCACGCAGGCTATCACTAGCATAGGGCCCGTGTTGCGTGCGGTGTGATGCAAGCGAGCACCAATTTTATTACGCATGTAAGTAGAGAAAAAATGCTCTTCAGCAATACTCGCCGTGCCTTTTTTCCATCTTGCTCCCAAAATAACTAGGGTTGGCCGCAATATCTGTTCCGTTACTACATCTACCGCATACAGAGAAAGGGCTTGTTGATAGGTAATATCTAACTGTTGCTCATCGAAGTAGCTAATCGCCTGCAATATTTTATCAACCAAATGCTGCCATTGTTGCTCTTGGCTAACCTGCAACTGGCTTTGATGTAGGCTTTCTCCTGACTGCCATTCATCCAATTCGCGGATGGCCTTGCTAATAGTTGAGCCTTGATCTAGGTATTCTTGCAGGCGTTTTATGAATAACACATCTTGATCATTGTAGTGACGATGACCACTCAGAGTCCGTTCAGCCTGCAAGATCCCATAGCGACGTTCCCATGCCCTAATTGTGGATGGGGGAACGCCTGTTCTTTCAGCTAATATACGAATAGGAAAAGTATTCATAAGCATACTTTAGTGGTCATGCTTCTCTAATACCATTTGCCAAGTGCCCAGGTAGCCTTCTAAGAAGCCAGCCTGACTGTAATCAAGGTAATAACGCCACATCCGCACAAAGGCTTCTGGGTAACCCAGTTCCAACACCCTTTGGTGCTGCCTATCAAAGCGTTGCTTCCAGTCTGCCAACGTGCGTGCATAATGCAGACCTATATCTTCTTCATGAATTGGTACCAAAGAAGTTGCCTGTTCTAGGGTCTGGCAGAGGATCGAACGTGAAGGCAAAAATCCTCCAGGGAACACATGGCGTTTAATAAAGTCTACGCGGCTGAGCGCTTGCTGGTAGCGATCATCCCGAATAGTAATCGCCTGCAACAACATACGGCCCTGGGGTTTCAACAAGTGGTCGCATTGCTGAAAATAGGTTGGCAAATACTCATGACCAACAGCTTCAACCATTTCAATAGACACTAGCTTGTCGTACTGACCTTCTAACTCACGATAATCTTGGCACAAGAGTGTGATTTGCTTGCTTAGTCCGGCCGCTTTCACGGCTTGCTTAGCATAGAGATACTGCTGCTTAGAAATTGTTGTTGTCGTCACCTTGCAGCCAAATTTTTGGGCCGCGTAGATAGCCAACCCTCCCCAACCAGTACCAATTTCCAACAAATGGTCTTGTGGCCCCAATTGCAGCTTTCTGCAAACATGCCTGAGTTTGGCCTCGGCAGCTTGATCCAGATCCATATCAGGTGTTTGATAGTAGGCACTGGAATACATCATCCGTGCGTCCAAAAATAAACCAAACAGGTTGTTACTGAGGTCATAATGAGCCTGAATGTTGTCTCGGCTACCTTTCAACGTATTGCGGCGTAAACGGTACCAAACCTGCTGTGAAGCCTGCAAAGCACTACTGATCCGACTCATGCCATCACTGACAGAAAGGTTACGCAGCATTAAGCGCAACAAAGAAGTGAGATTGCTGCAACTCCAGCGGCCTTGCATGTAACTCTCACCAGCCCCCAAACCACCATTTAAGGTAATATCAAGCCAAAAGCGACTATCGTTAACATTCAATACAACTGTCAAGTCAGACGGCTTTTCACTCTCGCCAAACACCGTTACTTCACCCGCTTCTTCCAGCAGAATCTGGCCGCCTTTTAGTTGATTAAATAACCTAAATATCTGCTTTCTCGCCAAATTGTGTGACCAGTGGTTGTTATCCAAGCCTAATGTTGGACCGTACGCGGGAACGATATTTGTTTTCATAATGACTCCTTGCTTTAGTCAGCTTGAGGGTGGGGATATAGGGGCACTCGCTTCAGCCACAAGCGCAAAGCATGCCAGTAAATAAGTACCACGACTTTAAATGTCATCACGGGGAATGTGAGCAACATCTTGGCTAAACTCCAAGTGCTAATGGGCAAACGCCGCAAAGACAAGTTAGCATCGAACACGCGACTGCTGTTCTGCCAACAATTCATATGTACTCGCAACTTCTGAGATGGCACAGACATCAACCACTCATAGTCTAATTCCATGGGTAAAAAGGGTGACACATGAAAAGCTTTAGCTTGTCGGTAATGAGATAGCTCACCGGTACATTGGGCCTCTCTCGCATCCAACACGTAGATGTATTGCTCTTTCCAGGGTGTGTTGTGTACTTCACACACAATAAATTCTAGATCGTCGCCTGAGGCACTAAAACAGTAATAGAAGCTAACTGGATTGAAACAGTGGCCGAAATAGCGCAGATGGGTCAACAAGCGCACCGGGCCTGAATGGTGTTTCCCCGTTGCTGCATAGATTTTATTTTGCACCGTCTGCTTGAGAGGTTCACGCTCTGGGCCCATATGATCGCGACGCCAGAAACTGGCAATATTTGCTTTATTCACCGACCAAGCACGGTAAGAGTCAAACAAACTTGGAAGCTCGTCCAGATCTATATACAGCATAAACATTTGATAACTAAATTCATGCACCTTGGGCTTTGCACGTCTATGCCTAACCTTGCCAAGATAAATAGCGCTATGCATATTGATCCTCCATATGGCCGACCGCAGACAAAGCACTAGCCACACCATCTTCATGAAAACCCTTACCCCAATATGCGCCGCAATATAGGATTGGACCTTCATTTAATACACCCTGTTGTTGCTGCAAATCGACCCCCTCTGGGGTAAATACTGGGTGCTCATAATGCAGCGTTTTTATCACCTTAGATGGTGCTATGCGTTCACTAGCATTAAGGCTCACAAAGAAATCTTGCTGAGTATCCAAACCCTGCAAACAGTTCATGTGATAAGTCACCGTGGCATTGGCAGAAGTTTGCTGCTGATCAATATGATAATTCCAAGCGGCCCAAGCACGACGATTGCGAGGCATTAAGCTGGCGTCTGTGTGCAACACGACCTCATTGGTCTGGTAGGGAATGGCAGACAAAACCTGCCGTTCTTTCGGTGTTGCATGAGCCCCCAATATTGCTAAGCTTTGGTTTGAATGCGTAGCCATAAACACACGATCAAATTGCTGCGCAGGCTGGTTCACCGGCTTCACCATGACCCCTTGAGCTTGACGCTGCACTGACTCGATGGCCGTATTGAGTTGCACGCGATGCATGTAGCCTGTCGCCATGGCCTCAACGTAACGCGCTGAGCCTTGCGCCACAACATACCACTGGGGGCGATTCCTTAAATTAAGCAAACCATGGTTTTCAAAAAAACGAATAAAGAAGCGCGCTGGGAATTGGAGCATGGTATTGGGGTCGGTAGACCAGATAGCAGCACCCATTGGCAGGATGTAATTATTAATAAACATCTGTCCGTAATTCTGCTGAACCAATAATTCACCCAAAGACAAACTGTCTTGCATGCTACGCGACAGTTGGCGCGCTTGCCGATTGAAACGCACTATATCCTTTAGCATGGAAAGAAACCCTAGATTCAGCACGTTGCTTCGCTGCGCAAATAAACTACTAAGATTGTGGCCATTGTACTCGAGGCCCGTTTCGTTATTCGCCACCGAAAAACTCATTTGGGTTTTTTGAATTGGGACCTCTAAATCGCTCAATAGATTATTGAACAGTGGGTAAGTACGGTCATTGAAAACAATAAAGCCCGTATCAATAGCGATATTTTTACCCTCCGACTCCACATCATGAGTATGGGTATGGCCCCCCAGATGATTACCCGCTTCGAACAGAGTAATGTCATGTTTGGGGTGCAGGTAATACGCCGCGGTATTACCACTAATACCACCACCTATAATGGCCACTTTCATCAGTTATTTCCTCGGTCATCAGAAGCCTGCGATTGCTTGGCATCCGTTTTCCTTATGCGGGGCCAAAAGGCCGGTGTAGAAAGCTGATATTGCTGATAAGCGGGGCGCAGACCAGTGCGTCCTTTTTCCATCATGCTCACCCCAGAAACACGTAACAATAGGAACAACATTATCGCGGGCGAGAGAACCGTCCAAATGGTGTCAAACTGCAAGCTGAAGGCGAACAATCCCCACCAGTACAGACTCTCGCCAAAATAATTTGGATGACGGGTGTATGCCCATAAGCCGTGCTGCAAGGGTTGGGCAGGTTTATTCTGGCGCTTTTTGAAACGATACAGTTGCCAGTCAGCCAAGGCTTCAATAGCAATACCTAATA
>JAAERS010000119.1 GCA_024230095.1 Gammaproteobacteria bacterium
ATTATTCGGGCGATCGTTGCGGCACGCGACGCTGAGAGTCAAAGGTTTGGAGAGACGGGTTATTTGCTCCACCCCCATGGGAAAAAAACTCGAGGAGGTTTAAGGGACGATCACCTTGGGCGTTGGTGGGGATTTGTACGTTGCCGAGCAAGATAGCTAAAGTTGTTGGCGATGGCGTATCATCTACAACTTGAATAGCGCCTAGTCTAGTGTACTTAGCGCCGCCGTCATAAGATATAGACACATTGTAATTGCCCACTGGGACCGTCATCGAGTAATTACCCGACGAATTGCACGTCTCTATGTATTCCGCGCCTTTGTACGTGTCGCCAAGGCTAACAACAGGGTCCAACTTTATAGAACAAGTTGATTCTGCTATGTTGCCAGCGTCTTTGATAACACCCGCTACTGTTTTTGCTGTCATAATGCTCACCTCTGATTAAACCGCAAAAGGCGGCTATAAGTTTCCGTAATTGATATACATACCAGCGCTACCATACTTGTCAAGCATAGCCCTGGTTTGTCTTTGGTCTTCACAAATATACCGCTCAACGCTTGCAACGTATATACGCAGATCGCCGTCACCGTCGTTGGGGTGTATGCCGTTATCCCTGCAAGCCACCTCATAGCGGATCGTTGCAGCGTATCTGACCACCACGTCCCTATTCATTCTGGGCAAGGTCTCGCGTCCTTGTGTGATAGCTGCCGTTGAAGTGAAGCGACTCTAAGCGCTCAATACGCTTTGTGTTTCTCTCGGTTATGTCTTCGACCGTGTGTGCGTGAACGATAGAGGATTGCAACGCATCGTAAAAGCCATCAATGTAAACGACCACGCCGCTCACCCCAGTGCCGAAAGTGAAAGCGCCGACCATTAACGCGGTGACGGCTTGTAGTCGTTGTAATCTTGCTAAGTCGTCTTTCACTTGCCCGTCACCTCCATTATACATTGATAGATATAGCCTATCTCATCAAAGCTATAAGCCAATAAAAAAGTGGCCGCGTTACTCGATAGCAAAGCAGCCAATAATAGGAATAGTATTTTATTCTTATTCAACCGATTATCATCTGCATTACTGGCTTGCCCATGAAATAACCAGCTGCTGAGAAAGTTACTGCACCTGCCAACATGAACGTGCCGAACTGCATTAAAGACATGGAA
>JAAERS010000120.1 GCA_024230095.1 Gammaproteobacteria bacterium
AGGCTACTAGTGAGCAACAACAAACCGTGTTGCTACTGTTACGTCAACGTATACAAAGCTTGGAAGGTCAAATGCAAAAAATACAAAATCAAGACCTTGTTGGCAAAATGAAAGCCCTTATAGCGCTTGAACAGCAGCAAACCATGTTTGAGGCACAGCAGGCGGCTGCCAAAGCGGCCAAACCCGTGTCTGATAGTTATATTAGCTTCGGTGTTCAGCCAGAAACCCAGAACTAAGCCGTTATGCTTTTAGTTTAACCTACAATTTACCATGCTCATTTTGTTAGCTACCTAGTAAAGTTGGGTTAAAAACTAGACATATATTTTTGTCCTTTGACAATAGTACTAGATCGAGATGACCCTAAAATGAGGTACAATAGGGCCTCATTTTCGGCTTAATCTAGGAATTCACCATGAGCGTTATCCGTCAGGACGATCTTATTGACAGCGTTGCAGATGCGCTGCAGTTTATCTCTTATTATCATCCCATTGATTTCATACAAGCCGTGCATGAAGCTTGGCAGCGAGAAGAGTCGCAAGCGGCTAAGGATGCTATGGCGCAAATTTTAATTAATTCCCGCATGTGTGCGGAAGGGCGTCGTCCTTTGTGTCAGGATACCGGCATAGTTACGGTATTTGTAGAAGTGGGCATGGATGTTCAGTGGGACGCGCAATTAAGCCTAGAAGATATGATTAATGAGGGTGTTCGCCGAGCTTATAATCTTCCAGAGAATAAGTTGAGAGCATCGATCTTAGCTGATCCAGCCGGTATTCGCAAAAACACCAAAGACAATACGCCCGCGGTAATACATACAAGCATTGTGGCGGGTGATAAAGTTGATATTCAAGTTGCTGCCAAAGGTGGTGGTTCTGAAAACAAGACCAAAATGGTGATGCTCAACCCATCGGATAGTATTGTTGATTGGATTGTTAAAACTGTACCCACCATGGGTGCAGGCTGGTGTCCGCCGGGCATGTTGGGCATTGGTATTGGCGGTACGGCCGAAAAAGCGGCCGTATTGGCTAAGCAGTCCCTCATGGATCCTATTGATATCCATGAGTTGCAAGCGCGTGGGCCAAGTAATCGCGCCGAAGAATTACGTTTGGAAATCTTTGATGCTGTTAATAACTTGGGTATCGGTGCTCAGGGCTTAGGTGGGTTGACTACGGTTTTGGACGTTAAAGTCTTGGATTACCCCACTCATGCTGCCTCTTTACCGGTGTGTATGATTCCAAACTGTGCCGCTACTCGCCATGCGCATTTTACACTGGATGGCCGTGGCCCGGCTTTGCAAACACCGCCCAGCTTGGACGAATATCCCGAGATTGCTTGGGAAACAGGGGCAGGTACTCGCAAGGTCAACTTAGATACAGTCACGGCTGAAGATGTGAAAGCTTGGCAGCCAGGTGAAACCTTGTTACTTTCCGGAAAAATGCTCACCGGCCGTGATGCCGCCCATAAAAAAATGGTCGATATGATGGCCAAGGGTGAAGCATTACCTGTGGATTTGACCGGTCGTTTTATATACTACGTTGGTCCCGTTGACCCAGTGGGTGATGAGGCCGTTGGCCCCGCAGGGCCAACAACTTCGACTCGTATGGATAAGTTCACCCGCACTATGCTAGAACAAACGGGTTTATTGGGCATGATCGGCAAAGCCGAGCGTGGTCAGGAAGCAATAGATGCTATTCGTGACAATGAAGCCGTTTATTTGATGGCTGTTGGTGGTGCTGCTTACTTGGTATCCAAGGCCATTAAAAGTGCTAAAGTACTGGCTTTTTCTGACATGGGCATGGAAGCTATCTACGAGTTTGAAGTCAATGATATGCCCGTGACCGTTGCGGTCGACACGGGGGGGACTTCGGTGCACCAAACTGGCCCTGCAAAGTGGCAGGAGTTGATTAGCACACGCCATCTATAATCGTCGCTACCCGCACTCATAGGTTAATGCACCAGAACGGGTTATAAGAGGCCATGGCCTTAACGTGTCATCAACCCCTGCTGGTGCAAGTAATTTAGCAGGTGCGGACGGGCCTCTTTGTTGAGTGTTTTTTCTATGTGTTGGCTAAAGGTGGTGTCTAGCTTGCCGTTGGTACGCTGCACATAGTACTCACTAAGTTGCTGGTCATAGGTCTCAAGATTGGCTGGGTCTAAGCTTTGATACTGCTCTTGGTGAAGTACGGCCGATATTGGTAGCCGTGGTTTGAGGCCTGGATCTTGGGC
>JAAERS010000121.1 GCA_024230095.1 Gammaproteobacteria bacterium
CAGCAGAACCGATATACAAACATCCATTTCAATAGCGTATCTTCCTATGATTGGACTCCATGACGAACTATGATTACCAAATAGCTCCCCATTAACGGGGATATATACAGCATACTATTTAGTCAAAGCCTACGGCTAGTCCAAAAACTGTACTGGTGCTAAGTGCCTGAAGATCATAGAGTTATTGAAGCATAGTCAGTGGTTTTGCAGCTCTGATGCGCCGTAATTCACCCCACTACTGAGTCCCAGACCATGCTTCTGGCAATAGGCATCGGACCGGTTATAACGATGGCAGCGGCTGCCGCCAATAAGATAAGAGGCTTTAGTAAAGGTGCGCTCTTACCTCCCATGGCCATTTTTAACGTGGTCGCCGTTATAGCTCCTAGTCAACCTGAGAGGCCGTGAAAGCAACTAATATGGTAACCCACACAAAGGCAACTTGAGATACCGGCTGGCAGACCAATGCTACCCGCCGATACCATTTCGGAACCTACCCCATGGGCTTTAATTTGGCCGTGAAGTGACGCAAAACAGGCGGCTCATATTCGAAATCAAAGCCACGTAATTGGTCGGCTTTTTTGCTTACTGCAATAAGCGCATCGGCCACATAATCCATATGATCGTTAGTATATACCCGTCGCGGTATGGTCAAACGCATAAGTTCAAAATCAGACGCTTTTTGTTGCCCTGTTTCTGGGTCACGGCCCAGCAACAAAGAACCTATTTCAACAGCGCGCACACCACTTTCTACATACAGTGCATTACACAGCGCTTGGGCTGGGAACTGCGCACTGGGTATGTGGGGCAATAGCTGCCTAGCATCAACAAATACGGCATGACCACCAGTCGGATACTGAATAGGAATGCCAGCCTGGCGCAACCGCTCACCCAAATATTCAACCTGACCAATACGGTAATGGAGAAAATTCTCATCAGCTCCTTCATAGAGTCCTCGAGCCAGCGCTTCCATATCACGTCCAGCCATGCCGCCATAGGTAACAAAACCTTCCATGGGCACACAACGTGTGCGCACAGCCTGAAACAAGGCCTCATGATCACGAATACAACACAAACCACCAATATTGACCATGGGGTCTTTTTTGGCTGACATGGTCAGCATGTCACCATACTGATACATTTCGCGGATGATCTCCAAGATGCTGCTGTCGGCATAGGCCGCATCTCGTTGCTTAATAAAGTAGGCGTTTTCGCAATAGCGTGCGGAATCGATGACCACAGGAATATCATTGTTCTGAGCGATCTGATACACCGCTCGCATATTGTCCATGGACACGGGTTGACCACCTGAGCTATTGCAGGTCACCGTGGTAATAATGGCAGCAATATTATGACTTCCATACTGTTCGATCACCTGCTGCAAAGCCTGTAGGTCAAAATTGCCTTTCCACGGGTCATAAGTGTTGGTATCAAAAGCCTTATCCGTTAACACATTGATGGCTTTGCCGCCGTTGAGTTCAATGTGCCCAGCCGTGGTGTCAAAATGATAATTGGAAATAAACACAGGCTTATCACCACCACGCACAGTGCGCATACGCTCAATCAGTGCCGGAAAAAGAATCTGTTCTGCACCACGCCCTTGATGAGCCGGCACGGTAAGATCATAATTAAAAAAGTGCTTTACGGCTTTACACAAATTGTAATAGTTGCGGCTACCAGCATAGGACTCATCACCTAGCATCATACCGGCCCATTGGTTATCACTCATGGCCCCTGTGCCAGAGTCAGTAAGCAGATCAATATACACATCTTCACTGGCCAGCATAAAGGGATTATGACCAGCAACATGTAAAGCCTGCCGGCGATCTTCTTCTGTGGTCATGCGAATAGTTTCTACCATTTTTATACGAAATGGTTCTGGAATACGTTTCATTGAATTGTCCTCTATATCATCCATTGCCCATCACCCCGCCATGCTTTCAAGGCGGGTGCAGTGGCAAATAACTGTCTGTACTAAATATGGGTAAAGCTTAGTGTGTGACGAGGACAGGAAAATCGTGGCTCAGGCGAAAGTCCTGGTTGTACCAGTTGGGCAACATGTGCGCCAAACAGCGACAATACAATTGACTGTTGGCAAAGTGGTAGGGGTTCGACATGGTGATAAAAATCATATTACACATCATGATTATGGCTTGGCAGGATATAGCAAATGATCCCCACTTACATTGCCAAGGATCAATTATTACCCTATTTTTAGATCGGTGATACGCACCTTGTCAGCTCCAACTCAATCAAAAACCCGACGCAGAGTAAGGAACCAGAATGAAATTAAAACACTGAAATACCCAAACTTTTATGGGATTAAGTATGGTGCGCCGCAGGCAGTTGATGGCGAACAATTTATTGCCAATTAGAAATATAGCGCAGTGTTATTATCATTTCACATGGCCACTGGCAGTTGCTCTATCGACGCTTTTCCCCACTTGCCAAATACAAAATGGCTTAGGAACAGCGTCTTATAACCTCGAAAAAACCCCAAAATAAGTTTTACAATATTCCTATTTTTTTATCATAACCAACTGTTTATATTGGATATATTTGATAATCCACAATGGCAAAAGTGCCATTGGAAGCGCCTTGTAATAACAACTCAACTAGAGTAGTGTTTATAAAAACTATAAAAACATTAGGAGTAATAAATGAATTATGCTTTCCATATAGACTTGGGGAAATTTACTTTTGAAGAGTGGCTTGGTTTTTACACAGACCCAGAAGCGGCCCAAGCACGTGATGGCTGGTGGGGTCCTGAACATGTAGCAAAAAGCGGCCCCCACAGCGCCATTATATTGGCACAAATTAGCGACGAAAAACGCCTCACTGAGCACATGAAAATGGTTAGTGAAAAGACGGCACCCCAAGGCATGAAACATACCATATATAAAATGTCTCAAGTATAAAAGCAGGTGCCTGGAAACAATCTATTTCAGGCATTACATGACATTGATACCAAGCAGTAAAGTGCCATCTACCACTCCCAGTTCCAGGCCGGTATTTTTACGAGCAACTGCAAAAAGATGGCGCCGTGAACCAGCTTGATTCTATAGCTTACTTCCTATCATTAGCTCCAGAAGGCCTTATCAAAAATCCCTGATACCTTACGGATCACATCATGGATATAAACTAATGAAATCAGCGCTGCCTAGCATGCCAGGATCTGGGCACACCAACAAAAAATAACAGTAGACCAAAAATCAGTTCAAATAGCGCTCCCGGTATTAATAATATGGTGGCCCAGTTTTCACTACCAAGAAACTCGGCCATCATGGCCATTGCAAGAAGCAGGTATCCGACAAGCCCCAGCCACGCAAGTGCAACATAAACAGCCCTTGTTACAATAAGCCATCGACAAAAACCGATGCTACCAAGACCCAAGATAATCATGGCAAGTCTATAAAGCGTTGTGTTCAACTCACCGCCATTAAAGCCCGGCGGGCCAAGCACCAAGACTGTGGCACCAATACCCAGCAGTAAAGCCTCGGCAAATCGAGTGCCTAAGTATACATTTGCGTAAAAAGGGCTATATTTGAAAATAATTGGCCTAAGGAGTGCACCGATGAATATCACGGTGACTGAATTTGCAAGCATGAACACCAGCCCGAAAATCGGCTGCGCGTTTTCTACAAAAACACTGCCACCGCCATAAAAAACAAAAGCCAATAAGAATAAACCGCCGATTAGGCGAAATTTGCTAATCGGGTGTGTTTCTGACTGCTCCATATGACTTCCCTTAGAGTTCAACTCTATCTCCAATACTATTGTTGGTATCAAACCACTTACCAAGGTGCACTTGAAGAACCCTTTAAATACTTACATTACAAATAGCAATTTCCAGCCTATGATCAAGTCTGACGGACTACAAGATTGCCTTTCTGGCTTTGATCCTAGCCGACTTTCGTGGGCTCAAGGAGTTTGGCCACTGAGACAACGACGTTGCCGCGTTTATGGCCCGTATCCACAAGGGTATGAGCTGCCCTCATATCATCGAACGGAAAGTTTCTATCGATGACGGGCTGGAAGACGCCCTCGGCTGCAAGTCCGACAACTTCTGCAAGTAATTCTCGACTTTCTCTGGCAACGCCGCCAATCATTTTTTTGCCTTTTAATTTTGCCTTGAGCGCACCAAAAAGCATATCTGACGTTTTTCCTGCGATAAGAACCATGCGCCCACTGGGTCTTGCTGCATGCTGCGCCTTTGACCACGGCAAGGTGCCAACGGCATCAACAAGCACGTCATAGTGGACACCATCCCTAACAATATCCTGCGTGCAGTAGTCGATCACATGGTCTGCGCCCAAGCGACGAACCAGTTGTGCATTCTTGCCGCTGCAAACGGCGGTCACATGCGCGCCTATATGCTTTGCAATTTGAACGCAGGCCGAACCAACAGAGCCAGAAGCACCATTAATTAAGACCGCTTCGCCCGCTTGCAATCTCACTTTATTGATGAGGAAGTCGTAGGCTGTAGTAGCGCCAAACGGGATCGCTGCAGCTTGCTCAAAGCCAATGTTGTCAGGTTTCAATATCAAATTTCCGTCTGCTGGCATCGTGACAAATTCTGCGTGCGCCCCGAACTTGGCGCCAAGAAAACCGATTACAGCATCGCCGGGTTGGTAGTTTGTAACCTCGGTGCCAACCGTGTCGATAACACCAGAGAGTTCGGTGCCCAAGATGGGTTTGCGCGGCCCTTTGATTCCAAACACCAGCCGACCCACTAGGCCGAGGCCTTTCGGCATTGTCAGGCTGCGAGCTCGCCAATCAGCCGCGCTGACGGTTGTTGCGCAGATCTTAATCAGTACTTCATTCGGTTTTGGTGCCGGTGTTGGGACATTGACCTTTTCTAAAACAGCGGGAGAGCCGTATCGTGAGTAGGAATATGCAAACATTGCTCTTCTCCGTTACGCCATAGGGGCCATTGAAGGTGTATTTTTGGAAGACGTGCGACCGCCTAGAATTAGTAGCCAAAGACCAAAGCCAATCTCAGAAACCGTGACAATCACAAGCAGACCGATAATGCTGTAATCGAGCACTGCGACGTCGGTGAATGTCAGCCCATCTACGCCCTGGATCAGATAGCCGAATGCACCAATGAATAGGCCCCAACCTAACAGATGCGGTACGTTATTGGATTTGAGAATCAACCAGCCAAGCGCCAACAAATGCACGCTAAAGAACAACTGCCAGACGAAAATTCCCATGGCGTGCGCCTCATAGCAGAACTGCACCAGTATTCGCACTATCTCGGACGTCTCGTCACCGGTTGCCAAGGTGTAGGGCATCACCCAAAGCATCAAATTTATACCCATCACACTGATCATGCCAGCCCGTGAGACCAGGGCGATCATTGCCATCTTTGGCCCCACGCCGCGGAATATCTGGTAAAGAATGACAGTGATCGCAAGTTCAGCAAAGATCACCATACACTCCGCCAAAACGCCAAACTTGAAGAGGCCGAGATTGGCCAACAAATTGGCGATGGATGTGCCTGCGTCGTTGGCGACGATCTGCATCGGGACATAGCCAATACCAAAGCCACCAAAGACGGCGATGGCGAGATAAAGCGCCCCTGCCGCGCGTGCTGCTGCCGGGTCCCATTGATCTTGTGAGGTTACTTCCATTTTCTTGTCCTTCCAGTTTGCTCAGATGGGCGGCATTTGCATTTGAATGTTGACGGCAGGTCTAGTGCGTTAGGTAGCAATACTTGGGGGCCGCCATAGGCAGTGCCTACTATAGCCTGCATAATAATTATCGTGATATAAACAATGACTATATGATAATCTATACATATATAAATAGTAACTAGCAATATATGCACTAAATCTATGCAAATATGCATATCAAAATGGCTGACTGATACGATGGACTGGAACTCAATAAAATTTGACTGGAACTGCGCTCGAGCCTTTTTAGTTACCGCTGAAGAGGGTTCTCTGTCAGCTGCAGCTAGAGCATTAGGAACAACCCAACCAACCATAGGGCGACAAGTTAGCGCACTGGAAAATGCCTTGGGAGTGGTGTTATTTGAACGTGTTGGTAAAGGCCTGTTGATGACCAAGAGTGGACTTGAATTACTAAACCACGTGCGCTCCATGGGAGATGCCGCTAACCAGCTATCCATAGTGGCTAACGGCCTGTCACAAAGTCTGGAGGGCAAGGTTTGTATCAGCGCCAGCGAAGTGTATACCTGTTTTATTCTGCCCCCTATCATTGCCCAGTTGCGGCAACTGCAACCCAAAATCAATATAGAGATTTTGGCAACCTCTCAGGTTAGTGACCTGCAACGCCACGAAGCCGACATAGCCCTGCGCAACTTTCAACCTACACAGCCTGACCTGATCGCGAAAAAAATCAAAAATGTTCACGCCCGGTTATATGCCACACCCGAATATTTGCAGCGCCTAGGTACGCCCATCACTTTGGAACGGCTAAATCAGGCTGAATATATCAGCTTTGACAGCGGTGACATGTTACTAGATGGCCTCA
>JAAERS010000122.1 GCA_024230095.1 Gammaproteobacteria bacterium
TAGAGCCACCGTGCAATCGCACAGGTTGGCCTCCATGTTGATACTTTCGTTAATAGATAGTACCGGGATACAGAAGTCTATCGTAGGAGATAGACTAAGATATGAGAAGGATGGAGTTAGAGCTTGGGCGGACCTTGTAATGCACTTTGAAATGAGTTCCAAGGACCTCAGGGTGGAGAATCTAACGAGGAAATGGGATGATGCCGTTCTGGGGGTGGGAGAGCACCCAGACAAACTGTGGACGGAGCTAACGTCCATCAACCAGAACCTCAAGAAACTCGGAGAAGAATTCAAAGACAGCCACTTCACGAGAAGATTTGTAGCGGGCATAAAGGCACAGCCCAGCCACCCATACAAACAGGTACTCACGCTATACAAAGGCAGTGTCATTGCTGGAGCCCCCCTCAAAATTAGCCAGTTGAGGGAACTCCTTTCTGAAACTTACGAAGATGAGAAAATGGCTGCCAGCCGAAAATCGAAGATACTAGGCGCAGCCATGAAGTGTACCTTCTGTACAAAGGAAGGGCACGAAGAAAAAGAATGCTGGACCAAGAACCCAGCGTTGAAACAGGCCCATCGAGACAAAAATACAAGCAACAAAACTATGAAAAAGTACAGGAAGCCATTCAGATGCTACAATTGTGGTAAGGTAGGCCACCGAAAGCGTGAGTGCACGGCACTCAAGGAAACGAGCAATATAGCAATGGCCGCGAAATACAACGGTACAGGTGCGACCGACATCTATCCAGCGATGGTAGACTCAGGCTGCTCCGTACACTTGGTGAAAGATATGAAGCTCCTAGACGCAGGGACTATACAAGAAGCAACAGGAAGCCTGTGCTTAGCCGATGGAAACACGATCCAGATAAGTGCTGTAGGTACAAGAACCATGCGTGTAAACAGATGGCGCTGTGGCAAGGTCAAGAGAGAGACACTAATCCATGCCAACTCAGTGGGTTTGAGAGGTACCGCGCGGATGCGAGTGAATTTGACAAGCACCTCACACCAGTGTCAGACAACAGCATTACACCATATTGCTGGGTTGAGGCGTGCGGCGTAAACCTAAATACTACGGGATGCAGGCTACCTGGTCCTGGTGGAGTCAATTGTACCCGTGAATTAACGTATTTCAACACCGCAGGGGTCACACCTGTACGTGAAACCGCATTTAGTTGCGATGCGCGTGGTTGTGTTAATGGCACTACTGAGTGCTATCGCATACAACATTGGCAACTTCGCGACCAAGGTATGTGCTATGTTGCTAACAGTAGATTCAGTGGACCGAATGGCCTGAGCACCTTGAACTTCCGGCTGGCAAGCAGTGACACGAACACGCTAGCCGACTCGATAAGCATGGCCATTGCACCTCGTGAAGAAGGCACCTTACAAGAGAAACTGTGGCAGCGACCAGACTGCCCTGTGCCTATGAATGGTGAAGCCAGTGTCGTCGGTGCAGAGATCGTGGGTCTTACGTGCACGGCTAGTGGTGGCACGAATTTCATGCGGTTGCCACGGTTGGGGTGCAAAATCTAGCAGACGGATTAGGAATCAACATTGATCACCCTCCTACCCTATATGAGGACAACGATGGTGTGCGACGACTCGCCACGAGTGGCATGGGCCAGAAAAAGGCCAGACATCTAATGATGAAGCTTCATTACGTTCAGGACTTATGCGAAAAGGGACTCATTGACGTCGTACGATTAGCAGGGCGAGATCAACCGGCAGACCTATTAACCAAAGGATCGCACACAGTGAAGCAATTCACTTACCTCAGGGGACAACTTGGAGTGGTCATCTGCAGCCATTCTTAAAACCTACAGATGAGGGGGTGGTGTAAAAATATTGGCAAAATATTTAGCCAACGTCCAAGTGATTCATCGTTGCGGCCTACAGTGGTCGGAAAAGAATCACACTCTGAATAAGTTACCTTAGGATTGAACAGGAAGATAACTTAACTAAATAACGTAACTGACATGCGTCACTATAGGAAATA
>JAAERS010000123.1 GCA_024230095.1 Gammaproteobacteria bacterium
AGCGTAAGTATTCGGATAATCCCTCTCGACAACTTTAAAGCTTGGGGCTGTCTTGCCTGGAATGACATCGCATTCACCTTTTTTCCAGTCTTTCACTTCACCAAATGGTTGCGCTAGTGCCGCCGCAGTGTCGTGCTGCATTGGCAATGAAACGACATCTTTTTGTGTGCCCAGGTGTTTTTCCGATAATTCAGAGAACTTCTTCGCGATAGTTTTAAAGATTTGCCAGTCAGAGCGCGACTCCCATGCAGGATCTACCGCTTTGCTAAGCGGGTGAATGAATGGGTGCATATCGGTAGTATTAAGGTCGGCCTTTTCATACCAGGTTGCGGTTGGCAAGATAATGTCTGAATAGGCACCAGTTGAATTCAGACGAAAATTGATATCAACCATCAGGTCGAGCTTCCCGGTTGGGGCATTTTCATGCCACTTGATTTCCTTGCATGATTCGCCCTCCGTACCCTCACTAAGTACGCCATTTTGCGAACCCAATAAGTGCTTAAGGAAATACTCATGCCCTTTAGATGAACTACCAATCAGATTGGATCGCCAAACGAACAGGTTACGGGGGAAGTTTTCCTCGGCATCGATATCTTCATAAGCAAAGTTTAGCTCGCCATTTTTTAGTTTATCAGCAACATATTTTTCAACTGCAGCCTCATCAGTGGCGCCAGCTTCTTCAGCTTCTTTAGCCAGTTCTAATGGGTTTTTATCAAACTGTGGAACCGATGGAGTCCAGCCCATACGTTGCGCTGCAACGTTGTAGTCGGCCAATTGATTGCCTCTGTATTTAGCCTTCGCGGTTGATGCTAATAAATCATCAGCCTCAACCCGTTCATAACGCCACTGATCAGTATGGAAGTACCAATAAGTGGTCGAGGCCATATGGCGCGGTGGACGTTGCCAATCCAGACCAAATGCAATTGGTGCCCAGCCCGCTTGCGGACGCAGTTTTTCTTGTCCTACATAGTGCGCCCAGCCACCACCCGATTGCCCTACGCAACCACAAATATGTAGTAGATTCATGATGCCACGATAGTGCATATCAGTGTGATACCAGTGCGTAATAGCGGCACCTAGAATGACCATTGACTTGCCTCTAGTCTTGGAAGCGTTTTCAGCGAACTCACGCCCCGTTATTTCTAAATCTTGAGCTGGAACGCCGGTAATCTTAGCGGCCCATGCTGGAGTATAGGGGATGCTTTCATCATCGTAAGATGTGGCTAAATTATCACCCAAGCCACGGTCAATGCCGTATTGTGAAATCTGCAGGTCGCATACCGAAGTAATCATTGCCTCCTCACCAGAGGCAAGCTTGAGTTTGCGTGCTGGAATCTTGCGAACTAATGAATCGCCCTCGCCTGGATTAAAGTGCGGGAAGGTAACATCGACGATGCAATCTTTAGAGTCAATACAGCTTAGTTCTGCCTCAATATCCTTGCCAGCAGCCTTCTCCAAGATGTTCCATTTGCCTTCTTCACCCCAACGAAAGCCGACCGATCCATTCGGCGCAACAAACGATTTTGATTTGGAATCAAATACAATAGTCTTCCATTCTGGGTTATTGTCCTCGCCCAGGTTATCATCAAAGTCTGATGCACGCAGGAACCTCCCTGTGACTGTCTTACCATCAACTTCTTCAAGAATAACCTGCATCGGGAAATCAGTAAAGCTACGAGCATATTCAGCGAAGTAAGGGTCCTGATTGTCAACATGAAACTCTTTAAGTGCCACATGACCCATCGCCATAAATGCAGCTGCATCTGTGCCCTGTTTCACCGGCATCCACAAATCCGCAAACTTAACGTATTCTGCATAGTCTGGCGCCATGGAAACGATCTTGGTACCGTTATAACGCGCCTCAACTGCAAAGTGTGCATCTGGAGTGCGCGTCATTGGTAAATTTGCACCACAAACAATAATATATTTGGAGTTGTACCAGTCGGCTGATTCCGGCACATCCGTTTGTTCGCCCCATACCTGTGGAGAGGAAGGGGGTAGATCGCAATACCAGTCATAAAAAGAACCGACACCTGCACCAAGCATTGATAGGTATCTTGAACCAGCGGCATATGAAATCATAGACATTGCCGGTATTGGGCTGAAACCATAGATCCGGTCAGGGCCCCATTTTTTAATAGTGTAGACGTTCGCCGCTGCGGTTATTTCTACTATCTCATCCCAGGTTGAACGAACGAAACCCCCTAAGCCACGAACGCCAGTATAACTATCACGTTTTTGCTTGTCGGTTTGGATAGACTCCCAAGCCTGTACAGGGTCTTTGCCGCTATCACGCTCGGCGCGATATAAATCAAGCAGGCGTCCACGGATTAGTGGATACTTTATCCGATGCGGACTATATAGATACCAAGAAAAAGAAGCACCACGCTGACACCCTCTAGGTTCGTGGTTGGGTAAATCTTCACGTGTTCGTGGGTAGTCTGTTTGTTGCATTTCATAAGAAACCAGGCCATTTTTAACGAAAATTTGCCATGAACAGCCGCCAGTACAGTTAACCCCATGGGTTGACCTGACAACTTTGTCATGACGCCA
>JAAERS010000124.1 GCA_024230095.1 Gammaproteobacteria bacterium
CGCCCAAAGAACCTGATTGTCCCCAACCGGGGTTCAAATTAGTCACCACGTTGTCGCTTGCCAGGGTGTCGGAGTACAAAGAAATAGCATCGGCATCCGTTACCGTTGGTGCTGTAGCCGCTGCTGTGGGTGCCGTGGCCGGTGTTGCAGTAGATGCTGAGCTTATCAACTCAACATCATCAATCAAGACTTCGCCCACATCATGGCCCATATCAAATATTACGCGACTATCATCACCACCAAAATTAATTTCATTTATCTGAATGGTATAGGTCTGCCACTCCTCCGTGAGAGTAAGGTTTTCTGTGGAACTGCTATAAGGTGCCTTGTTTAAGCCAAGACCAGCTGTTAAAGCACGTCCATCCGTACCTTTTGCCCTAAAGCTCAATTGATAACTTGTGTCTTCAGCGAGACTTAGCACATAACTCAAGTTAACATCCCATGCGTTACCCGCCGCTTCTACATTGGCATAATTGAAGCCTTCATTTTCACGAACACTGGCAGCATTGCCTGACCATCCATCAGTTGTTTCAAAAGTACCATTTACAACTAAGTTGCCAGCTTCGATTACAGTGTTATTAATCTCGGTTTCAACATTAAGGTCATCAATAGCTTTTAATTTCTCTGCTCGTTCAGCAGCGTCAGCTTCCATAACTTCAGTCATCTTGCTACTTAGCGTAGTTTGCGCAAATTTTGCTGACCTATACATATCATTAAGAAGTGCGTTTGGATTGGCACTATCACCACTAGCACTGGTAATCATTGATTGGTTAACAGCCGCTAGTTGCGTACTAACTGAAGATGCGACGGAACTAAAATCTATAGTTTCATCAGCCATTGGCGCTTTTTGCTCCGCGTTGACAACAATCGTCTGGATAGTTGTTGCATTACCAAGATTAACAGGGCCGCCCGAAGCGTCTTGAATAGCACTTTCGATGGCTTGAGCAACTGCTTTTACACCCTGAGCTGCAGTGGTGTTTCCAGAAGCAAGTGTTTCAGAGCCTAAATCAAGCAAATTAGAGATAGAGGTGCTAACAGCTTTGTAATGCAGGGCATCTGCAACTTTATCAGCACTTGCATCGTCAGCAAGGGCAGACGCAATTGGATCAAAGTTATGGAGGTCTACATCGCTATCCAAACCAAATGCTGTTTTTAATTGAGCTTCAGTTAGGTCCGTTGTTTCTAAAAGCGTTGTCATCGGTGAGATGACTTCTGTATCCGCACCACCACGAAATGCTGTGGTAACAGCGACACCTGTTGTAGTGTCAATGGTAGTCGCATTAGGGGCTGCAATAATACTACCACCATTAGGTACATAGCCTTGCAAGCTAAAAGCACCATCTTCATCTGTAGTATCGTTAGGCTCACCGTCATCGAAAATACCATTGTCGTTAGTATCTTGGAAAACATTTGCCCCCTGCACGTAACCATTAATTACAGATCCAGAAAAACTGGCAGATGAAGTTGATGCTACAACTGAGCCGCCACTACTGCCGCCCGCACTAAGTCCCAGCAGCCCCAAACCAGCCAGTGGCAAAGAGTAACCCACGTCTGACAAGGCAGCTATATCGCCCTCTGGTTCTAGCGATTCTGGCTGATTAGTTTCAGCCACTCCTGCTGCAGTAGATGCCTCTTCCTTAACGCCATCTTTTTCTTTTGATTCTTCTTGTTCTGCTTGCTCAGCAAGCTGGGCTTCTAGTTCACTCAGTAACTCAAGCTCGGCGTCGGTTATGGTACCTGCAACCTGTTTGGCTTTAAGTTCCGCTAGCATTTCTTGAGCATTAATTGTGGCGTTTAAGGAAGTCATAATCGTTTCCACCTATTGATAATTTTATCTTTATAATATTGTCAGCAGCATTAAAAATACTTTTATTGCCACCATGTGATTTCAAGTGAAATCTTAGTAACTAACTGTCGTTATTCTTTTACCAGTCGAACGTTATCTACACGCAGGACCACACCATGCTGATTGTCCCATTCGGGCAACAGCACCAATGGCGTATTCACGTTGGTTAAGTCCAAGGACGAACCTGGACGCTTACGTAGTTCAGCCAACGACATGCGGTAAGACTTCCACTCTCCTACCGACGCTGGCGCAATAGGCACCTCGCCGGTACTACAGGGAAAGAAGCAATCGATTTTCATTTTCATGCTATCTGTTGCTCGGGGATCTACCAGACGCTGCATATCAAATTC
>JAAERS010000125.1 GCA_024230095.1 Gammaproteobacteria bacterium
GAAAACGACAAAGATTTACAGGAGCTATTAGCCAGCTTTACCTCCACCTAAGCATTATCCTATGGCCGTGCATTACCCTTTGCGGATCAAATAATGATATTGGTCACCCACTTTTTCATGGCTTAGCAGCTCATGACCTAAAAATAGGCAAAACTTGGGAATGTCTCGTTCAGTGGAAGAGTCTGTGGCTAATACTTTCAACATCTGACCAGATTCAATATCGCGAATTTTACTATGCATCAGCATCACCGGCTCTGGGCAAAAAAGTCCCACAGCATCAAGCACAAGGTCTGGAGTTAAAGTAGCAATCATGGTGGCCGTAGTATTAAGCAAAGATGGCGGCATTCTACCGCGAATCATATTCAGATTCGACCGTTAATAGCTCTAAATTTGCGCCTGTGACCACTGCTTGAACCAAATAGCACTTTGCTCAATTGCCTGCTGCAAAGTCAATGGTGCCTGTCTATATGGCTTGAAGCTATGATCCATATGTAATAACCAGTGTAATTTTATTGAATTTGGGAGTTGGTAAAGTTTAACTTCCTGCTGATTACCCAGCGCATCTCGGCTACCTTGAATAATCAGGCCAGGTAAACGATTATCCATTAAATGCTCAACACGCAGTTGGTGCGGCTTTTTAACTGGATCAAATGGGTACCCTAGGGCGCACCAGCCCTGCACCTGTGATGGCAAGGCATCCTGGGCTAATAAGCTACTTAGACGCCCACCCATGGACTTGCCCATTAACCACACAGAATCATCTTGGGCCAAAAAGTCAATCCACTGATAATGTTCCAATATCAATTCCGACACACGTGCTGGTGGTCGACGTTTTCCCGTGGCAGTGATGGTCTGCATGTAGGCGTATTCGAACAAACTTACTTTAAATCCCTGCAAAATGAGCGCTTCTGCTAGTCGTTGCATAAACTCATGATGCATGCCAGCGCCCGCACCGTGAGCCAAAATGACATGCTGACTGCCCACACCACCTTGCAGATAGGTACCTAAAGAAAATGTTTTTACAAACAAATGTTCAGAGCTGTATTGTTTTGACATAAGTCACTTATCGATCAAGACCGTCCTGATAAACTGACTGTGTTAGGCTAATTTCAATCCCTTTTAGGCTAGCTTACTCTAACTGTAGAGTAGAAATCAAAACTCAAAAATAGGTATAACGAATTTGCATATGATTAAATAGAATATAGGGTCTATGTTTACGAAATATAACACAGATTTCGCCGCTAATCAGATTGAATAGTGACGTAAATTAAAGGATAATTAGTTCCATAAATTGACCCAAACCGTGGGTACGCTCTGCCCTTTACAGAGCTGCAATAACTAAATAATCCTGAGTGCTGGTTTCTGAGCTAGCTCAGGGGATCTTTTATTTTTTAGCACTTGATGAGAAACTACTATGAGTGAAACTACTCCCGACACTTATAACTATAAGGTCGTGCGCCAGTTCGCAATCATGACAGTTATTTGGGGTATCGTCGGTATGGCCGTCGGTGTCTTAATTGCTGCCCAATTGGTCTGGCCCGCTTTGAATTTTGATACTGCTTGGTTAAGCTTTGGTCGCTTGCGCCCCTTGCACACCAATGCTGTTATCTTTGCATTTGGAGGCTGCGCTTTATTCGCTACTTCCTACTACGTAGTGCAACGTACCTGTCAGGTACGTTTATTTGCTGAACCACTGGTGAAATTCACCTTTTGGGGCTGGCAAGCCGTTATCGTACTAGCGGCAATTACCCTTCCTATGGGGCTGACAACATCCAAAGAGTACGCAGAACTAGAATGGCCAATTGATATTTTGATTACGCTGGTATGGGTATCCTACGCCATCGTTTTCCTTGGCACCGTTGCCAAACGTAAAACTTCTCACATTTATGTGGGCAACTGGTTTTATATGGCCTTTATTATCACCGTCGCTGTTTTGCATGTGGTGAATAGTGCGGCCATCCCTGTAACACTAACCAAATCCTACTCTGCCTATGCAGGCACGGTTGATGCCATGGTGCAATGGTGGTACGGCCACAACGCGGTTGGCTTCTTCCTAACAGCTGGTTTCTTGGGCATAATGTACTACTTCGTACCTAAGCAGGCTGAGCGTCCAATATACTCCTATCGCCTTTCGGTAGTGCATTTTTGGGCCCTAATCGCTACCTACATGTGGGCTGGCGGTCACCACTTACACTATTCCGCCCTACCTGACTGGACGCAATCTGTAGGTATGGTCATGTCCCTGATACTATTGGCACCTTCTTGGGGTGGCATGATCAACGGCATGATGACCCTATCTGGTGCCTGGCATAAGCTTCGTACTGACCCAATTTTACGTTTCTTGGTAGTATCTTTGTCCTTTTACGGCATGTCCACCTTTGAAGGCCCAATGATGGCTATTAAGACCGTCAATGCCCTGTCTCATAACACTGACTGGACCATCGGCCACGTCCACGCCGGCGCTTTGGGCTGGGTGGCTATGATCTCCATTGGCGCGGTTTACCACATGATTCCAAAGCTATGGGGCAAAGCCTCCATGTACAGTATTAAACTGATTAACACCCATTTCTGGCTTGCCACAATTGGTGTTGTGCTTTATATCGCTGCTATGTGGGTCAACGGTATTCTACAAGGCCTAATGTGGCGTGCAGTTAACCAAGACGGAACCCTAACATACAGCTTTGTAGAAGCATTGGAAGCTAGCTATATGGGTTATGTAGTGCGGGTAATTGGTGGCATCTTCTTCCTGTCGGGCATGCTGGTTATGGCCTACAACGTATGGCAAACAGTCCGTAGCAGCTCTTCTGCTCCGAGCCTTGCTTCATCTGCTGCTTAAGGAATCGCCATCATGATCAAACACGACACTATTGAAAAGAACATCAGCTTGATGATTCTATTGATCGTCATTACCATTAGCGGTGGTGGCTTAGCAGAAATCGTTCCTCTATTTTTCCAAAAGGAAACCACGGTACCTGTTGAAGGTCTGCGCGTACTAACTCCTCTGGAATTAGAAGGACGTGATATTTACATCCGCGAAGGCTGTAGCGTTTGTCACACCCAACAAATTCGTCCGTTCCGTGCTGAAACTGAGCGCTATGGTCACTACTCTGTTGCTGGCGAATTCGTTTACGACCACCCATTTCTATGGGGCTCAAAGCGCACAGGTCCAGACTTGGCTCGCGTAGGCGGCCGTTACTCTGATGATTGGCACCGTGCTCACCTTTACAACCCACGAGACGTTGTGCCTGAATCCATCATGCCCTCTTACCCTTGGTTGTTTAGCGATAAACTGAACGGCGAAGACACAGCGGCCAAGATGGAAGCACTACGCGTAGTAGGTGTCCCCTTTACCGACGAATCCATTGCCAATGCCGAAGCTGAAGTCAAAGGTAAAACCGAGATTACCGCTCTGGTTGCATACCTACAACAGCTTGGCACTGTGATGTCAAATAGGCGTTAATTATGTCCTACGATAGCTACGGCCCATACATAGTTGTAATTATGCTGGTGACCTTCATCGGCCTCTATGCATGGGTGCTCAGCCCAAAACGCTCAAAAGGCTTCAATGAAGCTGCCAACCTGCCCTTCGCTGATGAAGAGAAGGCCAAGGAATCCAATGGAGACATCAAACATGACTAGTTTTTGGAGTATGTGGATCACAATTTTTACTTTGGCGGTAATTATAGGCTGCTTGATCCTAGTCTACCGCACTCGCAAGAGCGAAGTGTATAAAGAAACCACCACGGAAACCATGCACCATTCCTTTGATGGAATTGAAGAACTGGACAACCCCCTACCTCGCTGGTGGTTTAACATGTTCATCATTACCATTATTTTCGGTGTAATCTACCTGTTTCTATACCCAGGTCTAGGCAACTACAAGGGTTACTTAAACTGGACTAGTTACAACCAGTGGGAAGAAGAAATGGCGCATGCTGAAGAACATTACAAACCTGTGTTTGCCAAGTTCGCCACACTAACCGTTGAAGAGATCTCAACCAATGACAATGCTCGTCTGATGGGACAGCGCATGTTCAATAACAACTGCGCCCTATGTCACGGTCAAGGCGGCGCTGGCGCATACGGTTTTCCCAACCTATCTGACAATGACTGGTTATATGGCAAAACAGGTGACACCATCAAAACCTCAATTACTAATGGCCGCACCGGTGCTATGCCACCTTGGGGCGCCGTTATTGGTGAAGATGGTGTTCGTAATGTTACCTCTTATGTTCTAAGCCTAAGTGGACAACAAGCAGACGACAGCGCGGTAGCTCAAGGTAAAACTACCTATCAAGCTATGTGTGTTGCTTGTCACGGTGCTGATGGCAAAGGTAACCAAATGCTGGGGGCACCAAACTTGACTGATGACGTTTGGCTGTATGGAGCCAGCTTTGAAAAAGTTGCCCACACCATTCGTCAAGGCCGTAGTGGCGTGATGCCAGCTCATGGTTCCCTGTTGAGCAAAAATAAGATCCATTTGATCTCCGGCTACGTATACAGCCTGTCAAACTAATGGCTACAAGGTTTGTCTATTGCAGGTAATATAGGCAAACCTCAAGACAACCGCATTATAATCATTACAAAAGCGGATTCAGGACTCTCTGAGTCCGTTTTTTTAGCTGTTATAGCGGCTTAATTGCAGGATCTAAAATGGAAAAAATTCCAACCCAGCAAGTCGATACTAAACCCCAAAAAGTGGTCGTTAACCTCTATGCTAAGAGTGAGCGTATTTACGTAAGAGCTTATAAGGGTATATATCGTAACCTGCGCAATTACATGGCTTGGGTCTTATTATTGATCTATTACGTTACACCATGGTTAACTTGGGATGATAGGCAAGCGATTTTGTTCGACCTACCTGCCCGCCAATTCCATATACTCTCCTTGACCTTTTGGCCCCAAGACTTTGCACTGTTAAGCGGTTTGCTCATCCTCTTCACCTTTATCTTATTCTTTGTGACCGTATTCGCCGGCCGCGCCTGGTGTGGTTATGCTTGTTTCCAGACCGTATGGACTTATTTTTTCATGTGGGCCGAAGAGTTTGCCGAGGGCAGTCGTAATGCGCGCACAAAACTCGACAAACAGTCCATGAGCGTGACTAAGTTCCGTAAAAAGTTTGTGAAGCACACTCTTTGGAGTGCGATATCTGTTGCTACGGCTATTACCTTCGTAGGCTACTTTACCCCTATCACAGATCTACTAAATAAGTTTTCCACCTTCGAGTTTGGTCCATGGGAATCCTGGTGGTTGTTATTTTTCACTGTTGCCACCTACTTAAATTCCGGCTACATGCGTGAGCAAGTGTGCAAGTACATGTGTCCCTACGCACGCTTTCAAAGTGTTATGTTTGATCCTAATACGCTCATTATTACCTACGACGAAGCGCGCGGTGAGCCCCGAGGCAAAGGTTCACGTAAGCAATCTACTTCAGACGATCTAGGGGATTGTGTGGATTGCAACGTCTGTGTGGCCGTATGCCCTGTTGGCATCGACATCCGTGATGGCTTGCAGTATGAGTGCATTTCTTGTGCCGCCTGCATTGACGGCTGTAACGAGGTAATGGAACGCCTGGGCAAGCCAAAAGGACTCGTGCGCTACGCCACCGAAAATGTATTAGAGGGTCAATCTTATCATCTATTGCGTTCGCGATTTATCGGTTATGGCCTTGCTGTATTGGTTATCAGCGCCTTTATTGGTGCCCAATTGCTAACTCGTGTACCGATCGAGGTCGACCTGATACGCGATCGCCAAACACTATTTCACGACCTAGGAGACGGGGTGATTGAGAACACCTATCACTTAAAGGTGTCCAATAAGAGTCAAGAGACCATTACCATTAGTGTCGCCCTTAACGATGTTGTAGATTATAAGTATATAGGTCAACAGCGCCTGCTAATTGCCCCCAATGCCACCATTGAGCAAATGCTACGTATCCAAATCCATACGGATAATCTGATAAGCCCTAAAACTGACATCACATTTGATGTAAAATCCATCAATGACAAATCCATTCGAATGGAACAGGAATCTCGCTTCCTGGCTCCAGCTGAACAAGTATTATAATGGGAGTAACTATGCCTAGCACTAACAATGCTAACCACGAAGCCACCCGCCCCTGGTACCAACAACCATGGCTGTGGTTCATTTTGACTCCATTGATTGCTGTCTTTATTGTCGGCACCAGCTTTGCCTATCTATCAGTGGTGACTTTTGACGGCATGGTAAAAGGTGATTATGCAAAATCAGCCAAGAGCTTTAACATCGATACTAGTCGCTTGCGCCAAGCCACTGTCTTAGGCTTGCAGGGAGAATTACGAGTTGACGACATTACCGGAGACCTACGTCTAACTTTAGCTAGTACGTCGCCATTACCTGAGCAACCATTGCTCTTGCAAGTCATTCACCCAACCATCGAGGGTCTTGACCAGGACCTTATGTTAGCCCAACGTCCAGACGGTAACTTTTACGGTACCCTCAGTAAAAACATCGATGGCAAACGTTATCTGCACCTTATGGATCAAGACAATACCTGGCGCATGATGATTGAAGTTAACACCCCTTGGCCTGCTACCCTTAGCTTCACACCTAATCAATAGCCCTAATGAGCGTCGACTGTTTTCACTGTAGTGAGCCGGTGCCCCCTGATACCAATTATCAGGTGAAACTCGATGACCAGACAAACGCCGTGTGCTGTATTGGCTGCCAAATGGTAGCCAATACCATTATTGATCAAGGTTTGGCTGACTATTATCGTCATCGAAAATTGAGTCAAGGCTCAGGCCCCAGCCTGCCAGCCAATATAAATATTACGGTTACTGGCATTAGTCATTGGCAAGCCTATGATGACTCTGATGTACAAAGTGCTTTTGTCCGTAATAGAGACAATGATGAAAAAGAAACCGAATTGGTTATTGACGGTTTGACCTGTGCTGCCTGCGTATGGTTATTAAACCAACATGTAGGCAAACAACCTGGGGTGCTTCACTTCAATGTAAACCTTACAACACAGCGGGCCTACGTGCACTGGGATGCAACTCAGATCAAACTCAGCCAAATCCTTGCCGCTATTGATACCATTGGTTACCAACCA
>JAAERS010000126.1 GCA_024230095.1 Gammaproteobacteria bacterium
ATAACCAACCCCAAACAAAGCGCAATACCTTTTTGTCAATTAGTGCCAAAAAAAGCAAATAATGATTAACAAAAAAGGCCAGCTAACGCTGGCCTTTTTATCTTTGATTCTATGACTAGGATTTCTTCCACCTGAACAACCACCCCACGGGGCCTGATAAGGCAAAGATGACAAAGAATCCCCATAATACGGCTGGCGGCTCCATGGCAACCAATGCATACACCAAAACAACAATTAACAAGGCAAAGAAAGGTACCCGACCTTTAAAACGCAAGTCCTTAAAACTGTAATAGCTAAAATTGCTCACCATTAGAATACCGGTAACGGCAACCAACAAGGCAGCGGGCACAGCATATTCAACACCACTAAAGCCATATTCCTGACTGGCCCAAATCATACCGGCCAGCACACCCGCGGCAGCCGGACTCGGCAAGCCAGTAAAGTAACGGCTATCCGACACCTCCAACTGCACATTGAAGCGCGCTAAACGCAGCGCGGCGCCTGCCACAAATATGAAAGAAGCAATCCAGCCAAACTTGCCCAACGACTGCAGCCCCCAGGTAAAGACTACCAAAGCCGGGGCCACACCAAAGGCCACCACGTCAGCCAAGCTATCGTATTCAGCACCAAAGTCACTTTGCGTGTTGGTCATACGCGCCACCCGACCATCCAAACCATCCAAAACCATAGACACAAAGGTGGCGATAGCGGCATATTCAAAATCGCCATTCATGGCGGCCACGATGGCATAAAAACCAGCAAACAAAGAAGCGGTGGTAAAACTATTAGGCAGTAAGTACACGCCCTTGGCCGGCTTTTTCACCGACACTACCGCTTCGGCTTCAACCGTTTCAACCGCTTCATCGACCTCTGGCTTGGTTTTAATCTCACTCATGTAACTATCCAGTGCTAAATATATGCTTAAAATTCTATCATAAGAGTGGCGAGTTTACCCTTAACAAAAAACGCAGCCGTTGGCTGCGTTTTCATTTGGGCTGGCACTGACAGCTATATGCTGAGTACCTTTTCACCGCGGGCAATACCGGAAACCCCTGTACGCACAGTTTCCAATACATAGGTTTCACCAATCGCATTAATAAATGCATCCAGCTTACCCTGATCCCCCGCTAACTGGACCGTATAGACACTACTGGTAACATCCACAATCTGACCACGGAAGATATCCACCGTACGTTTGATTTCATCACGATGCTGGCCAGCCGCTTTGAGCTTTATCAACATCATTTCACGTTCGATATGATCACCATCAGTCAAATCAACCAGTTTTACCACTTCAATGAGTTTATTCAACTGTTTGGTAATCTGCTCAATCACACGGTCGCTACCAGTAGTAGTCACAGTCAAACGCGACAAGGTAGGGTCTTCAGTCGGTGCCACATTTAATGTTTCAATATTGAAATTACGTTGAGAAAACAAACCCACTACGCGAGACAGGGCACCAGCTTCGTTTTCCATCAGCACGGCAATAATATGTCTCATTATGTTCTCTCCGTCTTATTCAGCCACATATCGCGCATGGATGCCTTGGGCACCTGCATGGGGTATACGTGCTCGGCGGCATCTACATGAATATCCAAAAACACCAATTTATCTTTCATCGCGAAGGCTTTTTCTAGGGCCGGCATCAGCTCAGATTCATGGGTTACAGTGATCGCTTCATGGCCATAGGCTTCCGCCAACTTTTCAAAATCAGGCAATGATTGCATGTACGACTGGGAGTGACGGCTTTCGTAATTCATATCCTGCCACTGACGCACCATGCCCAAAGAACCATTATTAATGCAAATAATTTTCACTGGCAAACCGTACTGACTGCAGGTGGAGAACTCCTGCAGGTTCATCTGAAAACTACCCTCTCCAGTAACGCATACAACCTCTGCATCTGGGTAATGCAACTTCACGCCCATAGCGGCAGGAAAGCCAAAGCCCATAGTGCCTAGGCCGCCAGAATTGATCCAACGATTAGGCTTATCAAATTTGTAATACTGGGCGGCGAACATTTGGTGCTGACCAACATCAGAACAAACATAGGCTTCACCGTTAGTAACCTTGTGCACGGCTTCGATGACCTGCTGAGGTTTTAATAGGCCATTATCATTGGTCTCATAGTGACCACCGTGACGCTCACGCCATTGATCAATTTGATTCCACCAGCTTGCCAGCGCATCCGCATCCGGGCGGGCCTTGTTTTTACCCAATAGCCCCAACATTTCCGTAACCACACTTTTTGTCGGACCAACAATAGGCACATCTGCGGCTATAGTCTTAGAGATAGAAGACGGATCAATGTCCACATGAATTACACGCGCCGTTGGGCAGAACTTTTCTGTTGAGTTAGTGACTCGGTCATCAAAGCGCGCCCCTAAACTCAAAATAAGATCGGCGTGATGCAGGGCCATATTTGCTTCATAAGAACCATGCATACCCGGCATGCCTAACCACTGCCGATCAGACGCGGGGAAACCTCCCAAGCCCATCAACGTGGTCGACACTGGCGTATTTAATTCACGCGCCAAAGCGGCCGCCTCATCGCAAGCCCGACCACCAACCGTGCCACCACCCAGCAAAATAACTGGCCGCTTCGCCGCAACCAACATATCTACCGCTTTCTTAATTTGCCCGCTATGGCCGCGGGTTGCAGGATTGTAGGAGCGCATTTCTATCTGTTCGGGATAGCTATACTCAAATTTATCCGTGGGCGTCGTCATGTCCTTAGGAATATCAACAACCACCGGCCCTGGGCGACCACTACTGGCCACGTAAAAGGCTTTCTTGATGGTCTCCGCTATATCCTTAGGGTTTTTGATGGCAAAGTTGTGTTTTACCACAGGCCGAGATACTCCCAAAATATCCGTTTCCTGGAATGCGTCTTCACCAATCAAGTGGCTCATCACCTGACCGCTGATTACCACCATTGGAATGGAGTCCATATAGGCTGTGGCAATGCCTGTAACCGCGTTGGTAGCACCGGGACCCGAAGTCACCAACACCACACCAGGCTTGCCTGAAGCACGAGCATAGGCATCAGCCATATGTGTTGCCGCCTGCTCATGACGGACCAGAACGTGTTTTACTTTGTCTTGTTGAAATAATGCGTCGTAAATATGTAGCACCGAACCACCAGGGTAGCCGTAGATGTATTCAACACCTTCGTCCTGGAGGCTACGGATAACCATTTCAGCACCAGATAGCATTTCCACTATATATTCCTCTGCCAGTGTTTTGTTCACCAGCTATTCGCTTATGAGTTGAAAATAAAATTCGTCAAGATCCATGCACGACGCTCGTAGCCCGCCCATGTGACGCATGCAGATACCCATGCCATAAAAGACATAGCAAGTATCCGGGGTGATGATGCTTAAAGAACCACGCGTTTTTTAGCGCCCTTTAAGCCAGGTCAGACAAGCAAAATTGTACAGCTTACCGATTCACAATGAGCAGGGATCGCCTGCCTCAATTATGCATCAACCGAAAGAAGTGAATTTTCACATGCTAAGGCTTTCATTTCAAGGGCTAGAGCACGAAATCAACACTCTTAATGCCTTAAAAAGGCTATGGTTTTTCATCAAGTCAGTGGTATAGTAACGGGAACTTACACCAACATGCTCACGCGCGCAGCAACAACACTTTCCCATTGCCACCCTATTTTAATAAGCGCCCCGCAGATAAAGAGGTATTACGCATGTCCAGCATAGATATTCGCAACCGCGACCGTGTCATCGAAGAACTAAGAATTTTCCTCAAGAAAATTATGGTAGAGCCAGAAATCATTCCACACTCGGTAGCTGTTGCCCGCGAACTAATCAACCATGAAGATGCTGACAATCTCATTGCCCAACGCATATCTGACACAACTAACGTAAAAATTCCAGCTGATCATAGTGATGCCGATAAACTTTTTATTGAGCTATTGAAAGAAGTCGTAAAGGACGAAAAAGCACTGTATTAGCACCATAAAAAAGGGGCCAGAATCAAACTGCGCCCCCACAATAGTTACGCAAAGGTCAATCGACTATCCGCCACATCCACCTGAATCACCTGCCCAGGCATATACTCACCAGCCAACAGTTCTTGCGCTAGTGGATTTTCCAAATTACGCTGAATAGCCCGTTTTAGGGGGCGCGCGCCATATACAGGGTCAAAACCGTCTTCAACCAGAAGACGTATCGCTTCATCCGACAAGTGCATATCAAGATCACGCTCTATCAAGCGAGCTCGCAAACGCTGTAGCTGTATATTGGCGATGTCTGCCACATGCTCTTTACTTAATGGGTGGAACACCACCAACTCATCAATCCGATTCAAGAGCTCGGGTCTAAAGTGAGCACCTACTACGTCTAGTACCTTAGCCCGCATGGCTTCATATTGATCTTCACCTGTCATGGACTGAATTACGTCTGAACCCATATTGGAGGTCATCACGATCACCGTGTTACGAAAATCGACTGTGCGCCCTTGACTATCGGTTAAGCGACCATCTTCCAACACTTGCAAAAGAATATTGAACACATCAGGGTGGGCTTTTTCTACTTCATCCAACAAAAGCACCGCATAGGGTCGGCGGCGCACAGCCTCAGTAAGATAACCCCCTTCTTCATAGCCCACATAGCCTGGGGGGGCACCAATTAGGCGCGCCACTGAGTGCTTTTCCATAAATTCAGACATATCAATGCGCACCATGGCTTCTTCTGTATCAAACAAGAAACCCGCTAGCGTCTTACATAATTCGGTTTTACCCACACCGGTTGGGCCCAAGAACAAGAAAGAACCATTGGGCCGGCCAGGGTCAGACAAGCCCGCACGAGAGCGCCGCACGGCATTGGAAACGGAAGTCACCGCTTCATTTTGACCAATCACCTGACAACGCAGCACATCTTCCATTTGCAATAGCTTTTCACGCTCACCAGCCAGCATTCGGCTCACAGGAATACCTGTCCAGCGGGCAACAACTTCAGCAATTTCCTCTTCACCAACCTTGCTGCGCAGTAAGATTTTTTCTTCGTCCTCAGCCTCCTGAGCAACTTCAAGTTGTTGTTCAAGCTCTGGGATTTTGCCGTACTGCAATTCTGACATGCGGCCTAAATCACTATTACGACGCGCCACTTCCAATTCTTGACGCATTTTTTCCAACGCTTCTTTTACCCGTTGTACACCATGTATGGAGGCTTTCTCGGCATTCCAAATTTCAGCCAAGTCAGCAAACTCTTTTTCTATTTCCGACAATTGAGCCTGCAAATCCTGCAAACGCGCGGTAGCAGCCTGATCGGTTTCTTTAGACAAGGCTTCACGCTCAATTTTCATTTGAATCATGCGCCGCTCTAGCTTATCCATCACCTCGGGTTTGGAATCCATTTCCATACGAATGCGACTAGCCGCTTCGTCAATCAAATCAATGGCCTTATCAGGCAATTGACGGTCCGTGATATAGCGCTGAGAAAGGCGGGCGGCGGCAATAATCGCAGAGTCAGTAATATCCACTCCATGATGTAACTCATAACGCTCTTTAAGGCCGCGCAAAATAGCCACAGCATCTTGCTCATTAGGCTCACCCACCAGTACCTTTTGAAAGCGACGCTCAAGAGCTGCATCTTTCTCAATATACTGGCGATACTCATCCAGAGTTGTCGCACCCAAACAGTGCAACTCACCCCGCGCGAGAGCAGGCTTAAGCATATTGCCGGCATCCATGGCGCCATCACCTTTGCCGGCGCCGACCATGGTATGTATTTCATCGATAAAGAGAATGATATTGCCTTCTTGTTTGCTCAACTCATTGAGTACATTTTTCAGGCGCTCTTCAAACTCACCCCGATACTTGGCGCCAGCAATCAGGGCACCCATATCTAACGACAGTACCTTCTTATTTAACAGGCCTTCAGGCACTTCACCATTAATGATACGCTGCGCTAAACCTTCAACTATGGCAGTTTTACCAACACCTGGCTCCCCAATCATTACCGGGTTGTTTTTAGTGCGACGCTGTAACACTTGAATAGCGCGACGGATCTCGTCATCGCGACCAATTACCGGGTCCAGCTTACCTTGTTCAGCTTGTTCAGTTAGGTCAACTGTGTATTTATCCAATGCCTGACGTTCATCTTCTGCACCTTGGCTTTGCACCTTGTCTCCACCTCGCATCATATCGACAGCTTTGCTTAACTGGGTAGTTTTTAGGCCCACCTTAGTGAGCATTCCCCCCAAACCAGACTTATCTTGGGCTAGGGCCATAATCACCCGCTCACTAGAGATGTACTGATCACCCCCTTTGCTTGCCGCCTTGTCGGCCAAATTGAATGCCCGCACCAAATTATTGCCAAAGTGCACATCCCCTTGATCACCTGAAACCTTGGCTTTCTGTTGCAAACGCTCATGCAGCGCCGTTTGTAACTGCGGCATGTCAGCGCCAGCCTGCGCCAATAAGCTTGACGCAGAACCCCCTTGTTGTTTCAGCAACGCATGGAGCATGTGCTCAGGATCAATAAACTGATGATCCATGGATAGAGCCAATGACTGAGCCTCGCCGGTGGCTTCTTGCAAACGGTTGGTTAACTTATCGAATCGCATAATTTTACCTCGTAATGTGGCCGCCGGACCATTGCTCTTATGCTCTTAAAAGTGAGCCTTATTTTGGTGTAGCATATGGGGGACTGACCATTAACTTACATCTCTTCCAAAGTAGATATGAGGGTCAACAGAGGAACTTCAAGGGGTACTTTAGGTTTTCCTAAAGCAAGCTGATCAGGCTCAATTGGCGGCCACTGGCGGGATCACGGCGATGGGAAAAATAATCTTGAGGCTGGCTGAAGGTACACACTTCGCCACCGTATATTTGAGACACACCAGCCGCTTTTAAGCGCAAGCGCGCCAACCCATACAAATCAGCCAAGTACTTAGCAGCCGTATTGGGGCGCCTGACAAAACAGCTTTGTGCCTGTGCATCTAGTGCTATAAAGGCTTGCCGTACATCCTCTCCCACCTCAAATGCAGCAGGCCCGATAGCGGGCCCCAGCCAAACCAACACATCATTTGGATCAGGAAAATAAGCTAAGGCGTTCTCTAGCACGCCGGCCGCCAACCCACGCCATCCAGCATGCGCTGCCGCCACTCGTGTACCTTGGTTGTCACAAAATAACACGGGCAAACAGTCCGCTGTCATCACCACGCAGGCTTGCCCTACTTGATTGCTGGTACTGGCGTCGGCACTAACCACTTCATCAAGTGGCAATTCAGCCACCATGGCGCCATGTACTTGATCAAGCCAAGCCGGCTCCTGGGTCAATTGCAAATCTGCTCGCAATAGCTGGCGATGCCGGAGCACACGCGGCAAGTTATCATGCACATGCCGAGCCACATTAAAGCCCGCCATAGGGTTATTATTGGGGTCAGTCAAATCACGCTTAGACACCACCGCCAAGACATTAGCTGGTGCAGGCCAAGTGGGCACCAAATAGCGCTGTTCCGATAAGGCAGCGGTTATGAGTACTGCTGCTTTTGCCACAGTTTACTGTCCCGTTCCAGCTCCACCAGCAATTCTTGCATGTCGTCTGGCAAGGGCACTTCCCACTCCATATCCTGCTGGGTATGAGGATGAGTCAACTCTAAACGCTTAGCATGCAAAGCCTGACGCCGAAAGGCTCGTAGACAATCTAAAAAGTCTTCGTCACAGCCTTTTGGCAAGCGCTGACGCCCCCCATACAAAGGGTCACCCAACAAAGGGTAGCCAATATGTGCCATATGCACTCGAATCTGGTGTGTGCGACCAGTTTCTAATTTCAAGCGCAGATGAGTGTGCGCTCGATAGCGCTTTAATACTCGATAGTGCGTGGTAGCTGGCTTGCCCAATGGCGCTACAGCCATCTTTTGTCGGTTGCGAGAATGGCGTGCTATGGGCTCTTCGACCAGACCACCG
>JAAERS010000127.1 GCA_024230095.1 Gammaproteobacteria bacterium
AACGGCTATATTGGCCTTGACAAAACCGTACTTATTACCACAATCATGCACTTGGGCATCACTTAAAAAAGCACCCAGCGGCTGCTCTTGCAGAAGCCTGTCCAAGGCGTCGGTTAATTGAATTTCGCCACCGATACCTGGGGTAATATGTTCTAGTAATTCCATCACTCTTGGTGTCAATATATATCGGCCTAACACCGCCAAATCAGACGGTGCTTGGTCGGACTTTGGTTTTTCCACCATGCCTTTAATGGGGGCACTTTCACCGGCAATAATTTGGTCACCGTTGATGTCCACAATGCCGTATTGATCAACGTCTTCGGGCTTTACCTTTTCTACCATCACCTGACCAATGCCGGTGGTTTTGGCTAGCTTTACCGCCGCCGCAAAGCTGCTGTGGGCCGGCTTCTCTGCTGGTTCTAACAGCAGTACGTCGGGCAACAATACCGCAAAGGGCTCGTCTGAGCTGATTAGGCGTTTGGCACAGAGAATGGCGTGGCCTAAGCCTAGGGCATCCTCTTGGCGGATGGAGATCATCTGCACATGCTTGGGGATAATGTCTTTCACTTGCCGCAATACCACCTGCTTGCCTTTGCTGTCTAAGCGGTGCTCAAGTTCATAGTGGGAATCAAAGTGATTCTCGATGGCTTCTTTGCCACTTCTGGTCACGAGAATAATTTCAGTACACCCAGCAGCTATAGCCTCTTCCACCACGTGTTGGATGATGGGCCGGTCGTACACAGGCAGCAGTTCTTTCGGGATGGCCTTGGTGGCGGGCAACATGCGCGTGCCAAGGCCGGCTACGGGAATAATGGCTTTCATAATTGGTCTTGTTCCAGTTGTTTTTGCAGCTGCTCGATTTCCAGCGTAATGCGCTCGTGCTCATGCAATTTGCGCTGCAAAAAGCTCACCGTCAGCTTGGCCTTCTCGGCAATACCTAATGGTGTGAGTAAGTAAAGATAGCCCAGCTTACTGGGGTTATTCTTGAAGTTATTGGCCTTCACCCAGCCTTTGTCAATCAGTGCTTTTAAGCAGTAGTTTACCTTGCCCACACTGACCCCAAGCTCTGCCGCCAACTCTCGCTGGGTGGCACGCGGGTTCACCTCAATATGCTTAAGTATTTTATATTGTGTTTCAGTGGGCATAACCAAAAAAAGAGGGGGTTGGTTTATCTAGGTAAAGGCACGCTACCGCCCTACCCGGTAACTTCTGGTATGAGCGCTCGTGAACTGCCATGTTCAACTATTGAACATCAAGTATACACCCCCAGCCTGATTTCGCCATATGACTATGGAAAATATTCTCTAGGCTTGTTTTTTGAGGATGTTGTTTTCTAAACTAATTTTGCTTTGCTGATTGAGAAGATCAATTAGCAATAGGGAACGCTTATCCCCTTGGGCCTGCTGATAAATGGCCTGCAAGCCCCGAAATGGGCCTTCCAGAATGGCTACCTTGTCGCCCTTTTGGGGCAAACTGGAATGCGTTGTGGCTTCCTGCTTCTGGGTTTCACGCTGTTTGATGTGATCAACCAATGCTTGGGGTATGGCGGCATAATGGGCACCAAAGCGCACTATCTTGCTCACGCCACGGCTACTATGGATGGTGGTGTAGGTCAGGCCATCTTGTGTGGGATTGGAGTAGAAGAACACGTAACCTGGAAATAGCGCCTCTTGCACCTGCACGCGCTTGCCCCGCACTAGTTTCTCACTTAATACCTGTGGGCAATAGCACTGGCCGCCCTGGCATTCAAGGTTAGCCAGCGCACGCTGTTCCTGTCGGGGTTTTACCTGCAACAAAAGCCATTGGGCAGGTAGCTGGCTTGGGTCAAACATACTCACGCCTTTGCCTTTGCCTTTACCTTGCCATGGTCCCAGCCACTGCGCCGCACCCAGTGCATATAGGTGAGCGTTATGGCAACAAAAACCACCGCACTTAACTGAGGGGCAAATAGCTGCAGCAACCAACCCAATACGGCAAGCCCTAAGGCGGCAAAAATAATCAACAACAAGGCTTGCTGAGGTGCCATGCCCTTGTCCATTAATAGGTGATGAAAATGGCCCCGATC
>JAAERS010000128.1 GCA_024230095.1 Gammaproteobacteria bacterium
AAACTCTTTGCCTGCGGCAAAAAGCCACTACCAAAAGCGGTAAGCTGGGCTTGCTTTTGTTTGTCAAAAAGATGCGCTCCCAGCAATTGTTCCAGTTGTTTGATGGCCAAGCTGACAGCTGGCTGTGAGCGGCACAGTATGGTGGCTGCGCGACGAAAGTTGCCGCATTCTGCAACGGTGATAAAGGTTCTTAAGTGAGAGATTTTTATATCAGGTAACATGACTATATTAAAGCAAAACTTATCAAAATTAACAATCAATTAATTATTATTATCATGTGGAAGGCGTTAAAATAACTTATCGATCGAAATTATCCGCTCACCCTTGGGCTTGAAATAGGAAACCTATATGTCACAGATTCAGAAAAACTATATTGCTGGTAATTGGGTAGAAGGCGTAAGGTCTATCCAAAATATAAACCCTTCTAATCATGCTGAAGTTGTGGGCGAGTTTGCTCAAGCTTCTAGTACACAGGTGCAAGCTGCTTTGGCTGCAGCCAAGCAAGCGCAAGTAGCATGGCAGGCCACAGGCCTGGAAGCGCGTCTAAATGTATTGCAAGCAATTGGTGATGAAATGATCGCTCGTTGTGATGAATTGGGCACCCTGTTATCGCGTGAGGAAGGCAAGCCGTTTGCTGAAGGCCGTGGTGAAGTATACCGGGCGGGTCAGTTTTTTCAGTACTATGCTGCCGAAGTGTTGCGCCAGATGGGTGAAACTGCCGACTCTGTGCGCCCCGGTATCGAAGTCGAGACCCGTCGCGAGCCTATGGGGACAGTGGCAATTATTAGCCCGTGGAATTTCCCAACGGCCACGGCTTCATGGAAAATTGCGCCAGCATTGGCGTTTGGCAATGCTGTTATCTGGAAGCCAGCCAATCTAACACCGGCTAGCGCTGTTGCACTAACTGAAATCATTGCCAAACAGAACATTCCAGCCGG
>JAAERS010000129.1 GCA_024230095.1 Gammaproteobacteria bacterium
ACTAGTTTTGTATCGATTCTTGGGATAATGAATCAACACTGGAAGCCGAAGCTACCGATAATTTGTAAAGAAAGAATGGGGTGGCTAACGAGATTCGAACTCGCGACCACCGGAATCACAATCCAGGGCTCTACCAACTGAGCTATAGCCACCATTATTTCTTTTGTGCCAATTTCTCACTTACCGAAGTAAGAGACCGGATGGCGCGCCTGAAAGGATTCGAACCTTCGGCCTTTGGCTCCGGAGGCCAACGCTCTATCCAGCTGAGCTACAGGCGCATGCCCTGTCGGCGGAGTGGAATAATACGTATATCACCCAATGCCGTCTAGTACTTTTTTAACTTTTTTTTCTGTTTGGTCTCTTTTTCGACAGTTAATATGTGATAAACCCCTTATTTGAGTACTACAACCCGCCACAGCTTATAAGTTGTTGTTTATTGCAACAACTTATCGGGATATAATCACCCATTATTTACATTGGTTTAACAGTTGCTCTTTGCTGGTTAAAGCCAAAACACCCTTCCAACACTATAAATTGGTAAGCATGTACTTACCTTGGGAATGTAAAGTGAGTTTAATGGATATGTCTCGTCGAATTTTAAGCGTTGTCATCGCAGTTTTAACCTTTTCAACTGGCGCAATGGCTGCAGGCCTTAGCGAAGCGGAGCAAGATGCAATTGCTGAACGCATCAAACCAGTTGGCCAAGTTTACCTAGTCGGCAGCGAGCCAGTAGCCGAAGAACCAACAGGCCCTCGTGATGGCGCAGCAGTTTACGGTACCTTTTGTATCGCTTGTCACGCATCTGGCGTAAGTGGCGCACCTAAAACAGGTGATGC
>JAAERS010000130.1 GCA_024230095.1 Gammaproteobacteria bacterium
TCAGAAATAATGCCATGCACCCCCAGATCTATCATTCTGTCGACATCCGCCAGATCATTCACTGTCCAGACATAGGTGATCAATCCCAGGTTACGCGCAATATCCATATCGGCTTTGGTCAGATTATCAAAATAAGGAGCCCACATCTTGCCGCCTGATTTTGCAATAACCTCAGGCAGCGAGCTCTCCAAATGCGCATTAGCAAGGGGCCCCATCCACGGCGAGTTAGGATAGATATTGTTACTGCCATATTGATCCTCCGGCCCAACACTGGTGAGATAAGAGGTAGTAATATGGGGCGCAAGGCGTTGCATTTCCAGACACAGATTCCAGTCAAAACTCTGCACTGAAACACGCCTTTCTAAACCAAACTCTTTAATGCTATCAGCCAGTTGTTTAGCAATAACCTTTATGGGTGTCGCTATTTCTGGGTTGATGGGGTCTGATTTCACTTCAATGTTAAGCCATGCCAATTTATGCTGGGGCTCAAGCAACAATTTAAAAACATCGGTAAGCGCAGGGATGGCTGCAAAATCGAGGCTGTGCTGCTCGTTAAACCGCTGTTGGTAGGTACTGCCCGAACGACAACTGCCTACATTAAAACTTTGCAACTGCTCCAAAGTCAGATTTCTGACCTCGAAGGCATCAGCCCCCACCCATTCGCCAGACCTAGTTCGGGTGGTGTCCGGATGCAAGCTGGTGTTATGGGTAGCGACTATAATATTGTCTCTGGTTAATAGAACATCAAGCTCCAGGGAGTGGATGCCTAGAGACAGCGCATAGGCAAAGCCTGGCAAAGTATTTTCCGGCAACACCCCCCGCGCACCCCGGTGACCCTGTACATAAACCATATCCGTTTCGGCATGTGCAGAGTGCAAAAATGACCTACCGTCCATTAGCCAATCCTCTTTTGCGTTTCGGGGTTGAAAAAATGCAGACTGTCCGGCTCCACATCAACGTTCAAAATACTACCGATATCAATATCCCTAAAGCCCTCAAGGCTGACAACCAAGGCAATATCGGTGCCCTCTAAAATACCATGTACCAAAGTAGTCGCTCCCAAGTGCTCTAACATTTCAACCTGTAACTGAAATGCTCCTGCAGGCGCTTCGACAAAATGCTCTGGACGAATACCCAGTAATAGGTTGGCATGTTCAACATGCCCACTAAATCCAGTTATTACACCATTTGGCAATCTCAATGGCGCTTTACCATCTATCCTGCTGACCGGTATAAAGTTCATCGATGGACTACCAATAAATCCTGCAACAAATACTGTCTCGGGATACTGATAGAGTTCAATCGGGGTGCCAAACTGCTCAACATAGCCATCATTTAGCACCATCAATCGATCTCCCAGCGTCATGGCTTCAACCTGATCATGGGTAACATAGATGGAAGTTAAGCCAAGGTCTTGCTGCAGCTTTCGAATTTCGAGGCGCATTTGCACCCGCAGTTTGGCATCCAGATTTGACAAGGGCTCATCAAACAAAAATACAGCAGGCTCGCGAACAATGGCTCGCCCCATTGCTACTCGTTGACGTTGCCCGCCAGATAACTGGCGCGGCTTGCGATCCAAAAATTCACTTATTTCCAGAATGTCTGCTGCCTGTTGCACGCGCTGCCGAATCTCATCTTTTGGTAGCTTACGAATTTTCAGACCATAGGACATATTTTCAGCTACGGTCATATGCGGATAAAGTGCATAGTTCTGGAACACCATAGCAATATCACGGTCAGCAGGTTCCTGATTATTCACCACTTGACCACCGATCGAAATCTCGCCTGAACTTACGGTTTCCAGTCCTGCAATCATGCGCAATAAAGTGGATTTGCCACAACCAGAAGGCCCTACTATAACAATGAATTCACCATCGTTTATATGCCCCTCTATATGGTGCAAAACCTCTACTGAGCCATAACACTTGGTTAAATTATCGAGTTGTATTTCAGCCATGATTGGGCGTCCTATTTATCTGTTTCCGTCAAGCCCTTCACAAAAAGCTTCTGCATAGTTACCACAACAATAATCGGCGGCAGCATCGCCAACAGTGCGGTCATCATAATAATATTCCACTGTGGGGACTGCTCTGCCACCTCCAGCATTTGTTTGATGCTCATGACTATAGTGGTCATATCTGTATCTGTTGTTATCAGCAGTGGCCACAAATACTGGTTCCACCCATAAATAAACAGAATCACAAATAACGCCGCAATATTGGTGCGAGAAAGAGGCAGCAAAATGTCCCAGAAAAATCGCATAGGCCCAGCACCATCTATGCGAGCACTTTCTAACATTTCGTCGGGAATGGTTAGGAATACCTGACGAAACATGAATGTAGCAGTAGCTGAGGCTATGAGTGGAATAGTAAGACCCCAATAGCTGTTTAACAGGCCAAGGTTAGCCACAACTTCAAAGGTGGGTAGAATTCTAACTTCCACGGGTAGCATCAGGGTAATAAAAATCATCCAGAAGAAGCCCATGCGAAAGGGAAATTTGAAATAAATAATGGCATATGCCGAAGTTAATGAAATGGCAATTTTCCCCAACGATATACCTAATGCCATCACCAAACTATTGAGCATCATACGCCAAACCGGCGCACTCTCTGTGCCTGACAGACCAGTCCCGAATAATGTCTGTTTGAAATTTTCCCATAAATGAGTGCCGGGCAACATCGGAAGGGGACTTTGCAGCATACGGACCTCATCATGACTGGCTGCTACAAAGGTTATCCAGATAGGTAGAGCGACAAGTAATACGCCCAGAATGACTACACAATGGGTTATAAACGTGAAAAATGGTCGATTTTCAATCATTAGTAGTCAACCTTCTTTTCAACATAACGAAATTGGATTACGGTCATGGCTATTACCATGAACATAAGCACCACAGACTGGGCGGCAGACCCTCCCAGGTCCAGACCAACAAATCCATCATTAAATACTTTATAGATCAAGATGGTGGTGGAACCCGCTGGACCACCTTGTGTCACCGCATGAATAATGCCAAAGGTGTCAAAGAACGCGTACACAATATTCACGACTAACAGAAAAAATGTGGTCGGAGAAATTAAGGGAAATACCAAGGTCCAAAAGCGCTGGACTGGCCCTGCCCCATCAATTGCACCAGCCTCAATGATTGAGCGAGGAATTGACTGCATAGCAGCCAGATAAAAAAGGAAATTATAAGCCACCTGTTTCCATGCGGCGGCTAAGATGACCAGACCCATAGCCTGACCACCATTAAGATAGTGATTCCATTTAATCCCGATAAATTTTAATAGATAAGGAAAAATCCCCAGCGTTGGATTGAACATAAAAACCCAAAGCGCTCCTGCCAAGACAGGGGCAACTGCGTAAGGCCAAATCAACAGTGTACGGTACACGGTGGCACCACGAATAACACGATCAGCAAATGCGGCCAGTACCAAGGCCACCGTCATAGACAATCCCGCCACAAGAAAGGAAAAGAACATGGTGCGACCAAATGCATCAATGTATTGCTCATCCCCAAATAACACGTCAAAATTTTCCAATCCCACAAACTCAGACGAAAGACCAAAGGCATCCTCCATTAAGAATGACTGAAACAATGCCTGACTGGCCGGCCACATAAAGAACACCAAAGTGATAATGACTTGTGGCGCAATCAACAAATATGGCAGGGGGGAGGATGGAAAATGGACACGTTTAAGCATTAAATGCCTCTAACTTGATAAAGGCCCTGCCATACCTATAGGTACAGCAGGGCGAACCCAACAAAGTGACGTTTATTTGGCTGAACGTTCAAACTTTCTTAGTAAGGTATTGCCGCGTTTAACCGCCGCATCCATTGCCTCACTAGCTGTTTTTGAACCTTCCCAAAGAGCTTCCATTTCTTCGTTGATCACATCTCGAATCTGTACAAAGTTACCGAAACGCAAACCGCGAGAATTGGCTGTAGGAACATTTAGACTAAGCTGCTTAATCGCCGTATCCGTACCTGGGTTTTGCTCATAAAAACCCTGCGATTTGGACAAATCATAAGCGGCGGTTGTAATCGGCACATAGCCTGTTTCCTGATGCCACCATGCCTGTACTTCAGGAGAAGAAAGATAGGTCAAAAACTTAGCCAATCCCTTGTATTCTTCATCTTCGTGTCCGGCTAATGCCCATAGGGTTGCACCACCTATAATGGAGTTTTGTGCTTCACTTGCTACTGTTGTATCCAGAGGCAGCATGGTTTGACCAAAGGTAAACTTAGCCTGCGACTTAATGCCCCCATAATAAGCTGAAGAGTTCATCCACATACCACATTTGCCATTAGTAAACATGGGCAGGCTGTCACCGCGTCGACCGCCATAAACAAACAGGTTGCCATCCGACATATCAGCAATACGATCAAGGTGAGCCGTAACCTTACTATTATTAAAGGTCAGCTCAGTATCAAAGCCAGTATAGCCATTTTCTTTAGTGCCAAGTTCCAAGTTGTGCCATGCGGAGTAATTCTCCACGTTAACCCACGACTGCCAACCAAACGAAAATCCGCACTCCATGCCACTATCAACTAATTTTTGGGATGCCGATTTGACTTCGTCCCATGTGGTCGGAACGGCCGCACCTGCCTTATCCAACGCATCTTTGTTATACCACAATACCGGTGTGGAGCTATTGAACGGCATAGACAGCAGCTCACCATCCGATGTTTGATAATAAGAAATAACCGCTGGTAAGTAAGCACTTTTATCCAAAGACTCACCTGCGTTTTCCATCAGCTGTTCTACAGGATAGATCGCACCTTTAGCTGACATCATAGTGGCTGTGCCAACCTCAAAAACCTGCACCAAGTGGGGTTGTTGCCCAGCCCGGAAAGCAGCAATGGACGCCGTCATGGTTTCTGTATAGTTGCCTTTATAAACAGGAACTATCTTATAGTCAGACTGGGATGCATTAAAATCAGCGGAAATCTTGTTAACACGCTCCCCGTTGGTACCGCCCATGGCATGCCACCACTGGACTTCGGTTATGGCTAATGCACTAGATGACACACCCGCCAAGGTGGCAGCTACAAGATATTTAATCATTCTCGATTTCATAATTCCCCCGTTGGAGTTAATAATTTATTCTTAGATTACGGCCCCCCAAACAATAAACTTAGAAAAGGCCTAATTTTATTAAGCCACATGATAAAATATAATACAATAGTTATTTATTGTCTTTTTTTATAACTTAGTGTTATGATTTTGTTATTAGCCGTAACCTAAAATACTCAAATAGCTCGGTAACAATAAGGTTAGACTAAGCAAATCAAGTGCAAAATTTACCCTTAAATGGTGATGCTTTTCTACTTTAGATGGTGCAAAATTCGATCTATATTCGATACTCGTTAGCTGGCCATTTTGTACTAAATTAGCGGCTCATCTGCCATCGACTATCTGGCCAGCCAAGAGGCAACATTATGACAACTAGCCTACGACAATTAGAAGCTCTTAAAGCGGTGGCATCAATGGGAAATTATACCCGCGCGGCTGAAGCATTGAATATTTCACAACCCGCTGTGAGTCGGCTCATAAACAGCTTTTCCGAGTCCATTGGATTTGAATTATTTCAACGTACTGATGGCAAACTAGTCCCCACACAGGAAACACGTTACCTACTAGAAGAAGCCACCCGATTACTCGACGGCGTAGCCAATTTTGAAGTACTGGCCAAAGACATGCACCTGCGCAAGTCTGGCCATTTGGGAATTGCCTGCTTACCGGGCTTTGCCACCACCAAACTTCCCGGCATTCTAGCGAAATTTCTAAAGACCAGGCCTGGCGTCATACTATCGGTGGAACCTGATCGCCCAGAATATATTTTAGAGTGGATTATCAACAAGCAATACGATGTGGGCATCACCGAAGCTTTTCAGGGCCATCCAGCGGTAGTCCACAAAAACTTGAATATGCGTACCGTGTGCATTTTACCACCAGGACATCGGCTCAGTGCCCTATCTGAAATCAGGCCTGAAGATCTAGACAACGAAGGTTTAATACACCCAAAATCTGATACAACTTTTACTCGAGATCTGACAACAGAATTTACAGCTCGTGGTGTGCAAATTAAATCATTGGCAGTGATCCGCCAATTTGGTTCTGCATGCCTAATGGTGGCAGCTGGCGCTGGGGTATCCATTGTTAGTGAAATCGACGCCTATGAATACGAACATAAGGGGTTAATTATCCGCCCCTTTGCGCCAAACATGGCACACCGTCTTGCCGTGCTTTACCCCAGTCACAGCCCTCGCTCAATTCTGGCTATGGAGTTTATGGAAACATTTCTGGAGAGTATAGCCCCGCATTTAATTGACTGAGAAAAATCCGACAGCACTGAAAACATAACCGACAGATAAAAAATATAGTTTTTGTTTTAGCAAA
>JAAERS010000131.1 GCA_024230095.1 Gammaproteobacteria bacterium
GTTGACGTTCTGCTTTTCGTGTTTCGACAGTCGCACCTTTTAAGCGCGATTCTATCCCATAGAGCTTCTGGATTTTGGCTAGCGCTTTATCTGCTTTGCCTGACTTACCTTTACCTTGAAGCTTCTTAGCATCCATGAACTTACGCCGTGCATGCGCCAAGCAACCAACATTGGTTACGTGATGAAGACCATCATAGGCACCATAGCCATCGGTTTGCAGATAACCACTGTAATCCCCCAAGAAGGCAACAGGGCATGCCCTCGCGCGACTGTTTTGATAGTCGTACAAGGCGATATTCTTTACATTCGGCAGTGCAGCGTCGGGCGAGTCTGCGCCCGAGCAGTAGAGCCACATATAACACTGTTTATCTTCTTTGAGGACATTGAGCGGCGTTTCATCTGCCTGAACCACCACTTGTTGAAGTAGGTGCTCTTTTAAGGCGGCATAGAGGGGTTTGAACTTCTCACTGACTTGGATAACCCACCTTGCCATGGTAGTTCGCGATAGCTCAATACCCGACTGAGTAAACAGCGACTCTTGGCGGTAAA
>JAAERS010000132.1 GCA_024230095.1 Gammaproteobacteria bacterium
GCATATGCCGGTGCCACAATAAAACATATTCACAGCAACCACTTAGTAGGCTCTGTTCAGCGGCCCATAAAGCCTCTTGTGGGTTAGCGCATTGCACAATGACTAGCCGTTGTAAGTTAATGCCTGCTTGGGCCAGGGCCTGGGCATGGAGACCCGCAGGGGGATTTATCCACACTTGCAATGGGGCGTTATTGTCTTGTTGCTGTTGTTGTAACAAAGGCCACAGCAAACGCAGCTCGCCAATGCCGGATTGCTGAAAGTTGAGTTCTATCAGGCCAGCACATGGCCAACCCCCATAAAGCAGCTGGTCAAGTTCTTCATGGCCGCTGGTTTGTCGTTGCTGTTGCTGTGTGGTCAGTCCTATTTGTACATGTGGTGAAATAGCCGATATGTTCATAATCATTCCAATAATACTGTATATATATACAGTAGTTTGACACGTTTTTTCCACAGGTCAAGTCGTGTTTTGACGTTGTGATGGTATGGTTTGGCGAAAATAATCAATAATTATTCGCATAATGTGCATTTTTTTGCTGATGAGAGTGGCATTATGCGGACTTAGGTCTTCTCTCCAGAAGTGCCACCACCAACACCAACAATGGGAGCCGTGCTATGCCTTTGCAGCCAAGCCAACATGTTTTTATCACCTGTGCCGTCACTGGGTCAGGGGGCAGCCAGGATCGTTCACCTCATGTGCCTCGTAGTCCCGAGCAAATAGCCAACAGTGCTATTAATGCTGCCAAAGCCGGTGCTGCCGTGGTTCATTGCCACGTGCGTGATCCTGAAACAGGCACACCGAGTCGCCGTATTGATCTATATAAAGAGGTGACCGAGCGTATTCGTGCGGCTGATGTGGATGTGGTGCTGAACCTCACGGCTGGCATGGGTGGCGATGTTGTTTATGGTGGCCCCGAAAGTCCATTGCCTTACAACGCAGAGGCTACCGACATGGTTGGCGCCTCTGAACGTGTTGAGCATGTGCGCATATGCCGTCCAGAAATATGCACTCTAGATTGTGGCACCATGAATTTTGCCGAAGCCGATTATGTTATGACGAATACGCCGGGCATGTTGCGCGCCATGGCAACGATGATGACGGATATGGGGGCTCGCATTGAAATTGAAGCCTTTGACACGGGACACTTGTGGTTGGCCAAGCAACTGGTTGCCGAAGGATTGATTGACGATCCTGTCATGATCCAGCTGTGTATGGGTATCCCCTGGGGTGCGCCAGATGATTTGAATACGTTTATGGCCATGGTCAATAACGTACCTGAAAGTTGGATCAAATCGGCTTTCTCCATTGGCCGTAACCAGATGAACAATGTGGCTGCCAGTGTGTTGGCAGGGGCGAATATTCGTGTTGGCTTGGAAGACAATCTGTGGTTAGAAAAAGGCGTCTTGGCTACCAATGCCCAATTGGTTGAAAGGGCTGCCACTATCGCAACCAATATGGGTTCCAGCCTCATGACGGCGGCCGAAGTTCGCGAACTTATCCAAGTGCAAAAGCGTGCGCCCTTGCAATCATAACAACCGGTAGGCAACAACATGAGTAAAAGTAAAGTAGCCGCCATAGTTGGTGGTGGTGTTATTGGTGGTGGTTGGGTCGCCCGTTTTTTATTACATGGCTGGGACGTGAATGTCTTTGACCCAGCACCCGATGCACAGCGCAAGATAGGCGAGGTGCTGGATAATGCTCGTGCGGCTCTGCCAGCGTTGAGTGATGTACCCATGCCGGCAGAAGGCCGCCTGAAGTTCTGTGACAGTTTGGCTGATACCGTTACCAACGCACAATGGATTCAGGAAAGTGTGCCAGAGCGTCTGGATATCAAGCTCAAGGTGATGGCGGAAATACAGGCTGCCTGCCCAAGCAGTGCCGTTTTAGCATCGTCAACCTCAGGTTTCAAACCATCTGAATTGCAGCAGGGAGCGGCTCGCCCCGAGCAGATTATGGTAGCGCATCCTTTTAATCCTGTGTACTTGCTGCCCTTGGTAGAGGTAGTGCCGAGCGTTGTTAGCGATGTTGCGCTGGTGGCAGGGGCCAAGGATATTCTTACCAGCATTGGTATGAAGCCTTTGCATGTACGTAAGGAAATAGATGCCCATATTGCGGACCGTTTACTGGAGGCTGTGTGGCGAGAGGGTCTTTGGTTGATTAATGATGGCATTGCCACTACGCAAGAAATTGATGATGCAATTCGATTTGGATTTGGTCTGCGTTGGGCACAAATGGGGCTGTTTGAAACCTACCGAGTGGCTGGTGGCGAAGCAGGTATGGCGCACTTTATTGCTCAATTTGGTCCATGTTTAACCTGGCCTTGGACCAAACTCATGGATGTACCAGAACTCACCGACGAATTGGTGCAAACTATAGCTGACCAATCAGATGCCCAGTCTGGAATGCATACTATTCGCGAGCTAGAACGTATTCGTGATACTAACTTGATTGGAATCATGCGGGCGCAAAAGCAAACTAATTGGGGGGTTGGCGAGTTGCTTAATGAGCATGATTTGCGTTTGCAGCAGCTAGGGTAGGGCTTGGCGGTTGCTGATTGTTGATGTTAGGTTGTGGTTTGACACGAAAGTATTAGGTGCGCTGCGAGCAAAAATTGATTTGGATCAAGAGATGTTGTAGTGTCACTTGTTAGCATACAAATGTTTCAAAAATTGCGCTCGCTCAAGGTAGAGTAGCGTTGTGATAAATTTTCACGCAGTACGCAGGTAGGCCCTTATGAACTCACCCATCCGTATCCAGTCATGTAGTAATTGTGGTTTGCATGATATGTGTTTGCCTTTGGCACTCACTCAACCAGAAATGCAACAACTTGACGGTATCATCAAAAAAAGTACCCCTTATCGCCGTAACGAAGCCATCTTTCGCCAAGGAGACGCTTTTCATTCTATTTTTGCGGTACGTGCCGGCATGGTAAAAACCACCGTAGTAAATGCGCGCGGTGAAGAACAGATTACTGGTTTTTACTTTCCTGGAGAGTTATTGGGTCTAAACGGTCTGCATGAGAATATTTATACTGGCACCGCCACAGCTTTAGAAACGGTGAGCCTGTGTGAAATTCCTTATCCTAAATTGGATGAGCTGTCAGCGTTGTTACCTGAGCTGCGTCGTCAGATGATGCGCCATATGAGCCAAGAAATTGCCGATGAGCAGGATATGATGCTGGTTTTGGCTAAGACTTCTGCCGAAGAGCGTTTGGGTAACTTTTTGTTACGCTTGTCTCAGCGTTTTAAGCGTTTGGGTTTTTCCTCTACACAGTTCCGTTTAACCATGTCCCGTGTTGATATGGGTAATTACCTTGGTCTGGCGGTGGAAACTGTTAGCCGTACTTTGACCAAACTGCAACAACGCGGTGTCATTAAAGTAGAAGGCAAAGAAGTGACCATATTGGACTTTGGGGGTCTGACGTGCCTGAATGGCGATTGCAGTACCGAAGCTGAATCCCTTAGCCTAGGCTAACAGTTCTTGTCATTTCGAACCTTTCCTAAGGTTCGAAATATTTGCCTAAGTTGACACCAAGAGCGCGACCTAGGTGGTAATATACCCTAGAATAACATCATGAGTTTAGCTTAAGAGTGACCTATGTCTGTTATTTTTATCACGGTGACCTCCGTTTTGCTGGTCATTGTTGCTGGCTATTTATTGTCCCGTTTTTTACTTACAGAGCAGGCCTTTTGGCAGGGCGTGTCGCGCCTTTGTTATTGGGTCCTGTTTCCCGCTATGTTGGTAAAAATATTAGCGGCTGCTGATTTTAGTGGCAGCTGGTTATTTAGCCTAATAGGTGTATTGTTAGGTGCCTTGCTGTTAATGCTGGCCTATAGTTTGCTCAGCGGCCATTTGTTGCGTCTGCCTAACGCTTCTATTTCTTCAATGTTGCAAGGCAATATGCGCCACAATACCTTTATTGGTATTGCTGTTATGGGCGATATCATGGGTCTCAGGGGTATTGAATTGGCGGCGTTGGCAACCGCTATTTTAGTGCCTGCGGTGAATGTGATCTGTGTGATCATCATGCTACGTCTCAATGGTGGTGAACACACGGTCAAGCGGATGATGGTAAAAGAGCTGGTGCGCAACCCCTTGATTTTGGCGGTGACTATGGGTTTGGTGATCAATATTTCAGGCTGGCAATTGCCCGCTTTGGCTGTGCAAACCATGGACTTATTGAGTCGGGCTGCTTTGCC
>JAAERS010000133.1 GCA_024230095.1 Gammaproteobacteria bacterium
AACTGCTGTAATTTCATAAATCACCTGGAAAATGTATCTAGTTATATAAATAATAACAGATATTCAAAAAAAGAATATGGCTTATACCCAAATTAATTACTCGCGATTTCACCCAGATCGTGAGCCAAACTATCGGGCGTGGGAACGCCAATAATGGTCCTGCTGGCTAACCAAGTTCCAGCCCGATCAATAAACAATAGCGCTGGTGGGCCGACCAAATTGTATTGTGCCAGCAAGTTTTTGTCTGTTTCATCGTTAGCTGTAACATCTACTTTGAGAAATACATACTCCTGCAAAGCCGATTGCACTTGTGCATCAGGAAAAACAAAGCTATCTAATTCTTTGCATGACACGCACCAATCAGCATAAATATCAATAACAACGGGCTTGTTAAGTTGTTGCGCTTGACTTAACAAGTTGGGCACCTGCTGTGCCTGTATTCTAGTAGCCGATATTACCTGAGTTGAGGGTATCTGTGTATTGCTTGACACCATCATTTGTAATGGCCTAATTAGGCTTGGTTGGCCGGCAAGTATAGAGGTCAGCAAAGCCATGCTATAGCCGGTCATTAACAGCGCTATCAAATACGCTATCGAACGGCCAAGAACGCTCTGAACGGGCGGTTGCCAGCGATAAGCTTGCCATAATAGCAAAGTCCATATTAGGGTTATCAATAAGACTAGCGGAACCGTCGCCGCTGGCATAATTCGATCAAGCATCCATACGGCCATATACAACATCAAAAAACCAAAGCCGTACTTAACGCGATTCATCCAGGCACCAGCATGGGGGATCAGTTTGCCTGCTGAAGTACCAACAGCCAATACCGGCAAACCCATACCCAAACCCAAAGCCAGTAGTGCTAAGCCACCTGTATAGGGGTCCCCAGTTTGACTTATATAAAGCAATGCACCGGCTAGTGGCGCTGCAACACAGGGGCCAACAATCAAGGCTGACACCACTCCCATAACGGCAACACCCAAAAAATGACCGCTAGATTGTCGCTGGTTAACGCGATTGAGTTGATCCTGCAAGGCCTTTGGCATTTGCACAGTAATCCAGTCAAACATGGCTGCAGCAAATACTACGAATAACAACACCATTAGCGCGATAATAACAGGATGCTGCAGTCCCGCTTGCAGGTTAGCACCACTCAATCCGGCAACAATGCCTGCCAAGCTATAGGTAATAGCCATAGCGAAAACATAGGTAAGTGACAATAAAAAACTCTTATAAGGGCCAGGCTTTGGACTCATGCCAACTATCAAATTAGATAAGATAGGCACCATTGGGAGAACACAAGGAGTGAGTGCAAGACCTAAGCCGGCTAAGAAGAACGTCAAGATCAAGGTACCGATACCGGTATTAGTCAATTGCTGGGTAAACCAACTGGCGTTCGTACCTGTGACACCCCCGCTGCTTTTACTAACACGGCTATCGGCTGAAGGTGCTTCTGTTCCGTCTACCAAAAAGGAATTGTTGGCCAGTGAAGATGTGGCGACAACGCTTTGTAAAGCTATTTGTTGTTCTTGGGGAGGGTAGCAAACGCCCCCTTCCCAGCAGCCTTGATAGCTAACCGTTAGATCGCTATTCTTAGCAAGTGTGGGTAAATCAACCATAATGGCCAATTGCCCATAATAGACATTAGTGCTACCAAATATTGGATCTTGTTTTAGTATTGCTTCTGGCATCGCCACGGTCGACGTTACATCATTGCCGTTAATATGAAGACTAAGCTTGTCTCTATACAGATAATATTCGTCGGTGATATTCCAAACTAATGCCAACTTGTCTTGCACTTGCTGACTATCGAAAGTAAAAGCTTGCTCAGGTGGCAATGGATGCTGGTTGGAAGGTTGGCTGAAGATATTATCAGCTAAGCCAAATTGTGAGGTGAACAGGCTAAAAACCAAGCTTGTAGTCAGCCATATAGCACGTGCAAAAGATGTCATAAAACAATTCACTTAACAGAACTAGTTATAAGGTTATTCCATAATTTACCATGAATAAACCGCATACAACTATGGTTTTTTGGGAAATTATGGAGACCCAGAAGAAATTATGGTAAAACATTACGCTTTATTATAGCGTCATTATTAGTTTAGAGAACCACCATGATCGATCAACGCGTCGAAGATTTAAATATAGAAAACCAAACGGTCCTTACTACCCCTGAAGATCTGAAAGCCAAGTTGCCTGCCAGCAATGCTATCACCCAATCAGTTATGCAGTCGCGTAAGGTAATAGAAAACATACTCGATGGCACCGACAACCGGATTTTTGTGGTCGTCGGCCCCTGCTCTATTCACGATCCCAAAGCGGCTCTTGAGTATGGACAGCGACTAGCGAAACTGGCGACTGAACTGCAGGACTCTTTGTATATTGTTATGCGTGTCTACTTCGAAAAGCCCCGCACTACAGTGGGCTGGAAAGGGTTGATCAATGATCCACATATGAATGACACCTTTGACATGGAAACAGGGTTAACTGTTGGTCGAGAGCTTATGTTAGAGCTGGCGGCAATGGGCCTGCCTTTGGCGACAGAGGCTCTGGACCCTATTTCACCACAATACCATTCTGATCTATGGACATGGGCCGCTATTGGCGCCCGCACCACGGAGTCCCAAACCCATCGAGAAATGTCCAGTGGCTTGTCATGTCCAGTAGGCTTTAAGAACGGCACTGATGGTGGTTTAACCGTGGCGGTGAACGCTCTGGAGTCGGTTGCTGCACCCCACTCATTCCTTGGCATGAATCCCCAGGGGCAAGTGTCAATAACGCGCACGTGCGGCAACCAGTATGGTCATGTGGTGCTACGAGGTGGGGATAATAAGCCGAACTATGACTCAGTCAACGTTGCCTTATGTGAACAGGATTTAACCAAGCAAGGTCTGAAGAACAACATTATGATTGATTGCAGCCATGCTAATTCCAATAAAGACCCAGCCTTACAACCTTTGGTTTTAGATAACGTAACTCAGCAAATTGCCGAAGGCAACAACTCAATCATGTCTTTGATGATAGAAAGTAATCTACATTGGGGCAATCAAAAGATACCCGCAGATTTAGCTGATCTGAAGTATGGTGTATCGGTTACGGATTCCTGCATCGATTGGGATACCACGGCCAAAATACTGGGTGATATGGCCGCAAAGTTAAAACCGGTACTACCCAACCGCCAGCGTCGCTAGCCACAGGACTGACGGACCAGTATCGTGTTGCAGGGTGACTTGCCTTCAAGTCACCCTATCACAACCTGATTTCAGCACCATTAGAAAAAACTACATGTAAGCATTTTCACGTACACTGTGATCTGTTTCGTCCCGCACGGCGTGGAGCCCTGGGACCTTTTCTATAAGGATTTTTTCTACCCCATCTTTTAAGGTCATGTCGACGGCACTGCAGCCTTGACAACCGCCACCAAACTGCAAAATAGCAATCTTTTTATCCGCCTCATCAATCACACCAACAAGGTTTACTACACCACCGTGGGATGCCAAGCCTGGGTTCACCTCGGTATACAAATAGTAGTTTATTTGTGCATCGATAGGGCTGTCATCGTCTACCTTAGGCATCTTCGCGTTAGGCGCCTTGATGGTCAATTGGCCACCCATGCGGTCTGAACTATAATCGATCATGGCCTCCTCTAAATAAGGCACACTATTTGGTTCTACATACAACCGAAAAGAATCGAGATCAGCAAATTCGTCCGTGATCTTAACCTCATCAGGTTTGCAGTAGGCCAGGCAAGTTTCAGCATTGGGAGTACCTGGGTCGGCGACGAATATGCGTACTGCAATACCATCTACATTCTGTTTCTCTAGCAGGCCAGATAGGTATTCTTCGGCACTGGGTGTGATATTCACATATTGCATAACTACCTCAAACTCTAAACTCAATATAATGATGTATATCTTACTGAAAACTAGTTGTATACCTTGTAGAACTACATTATATACCTTAGTGTTTTACTTGGGTATTATTATAACAACAAATCATGAGCTTTTGAGCGAATACCATGAAAGCCCACAAGTGAACAGGTATAATGTGCTCACTTTTTCCCATTTAGTTGTTGGCATAACCCATGTCTTCTCCGATATTGAAACCGAATTTGATTGGACTTATGTGGCTGGCCATACCCTTGAGCGGGGCTATGGCATCGCAAGCCATTATCAACATGGTCGACACGGCATTGGTAGGCAATCTGGGTGGATTAGCGCTCGCTAGTGTCAGCATTGGGAGTTATTTGGCATTTATATTGATTGCTATACCTGTAGGATTTGCTATTGGCATGCAAAGTGCCATGTCACGTTACAAAGATCACCCTCAGTATAATCATTGGTTGATGGCTGGTGTGTCTTTAAGTGCCTTATTGGGCATTTTACTTACCACATTAGGCCATTCTTTCTCTCACCATGCCATTGCCTTGTATGTGGTAGATGACCGCATGTCTGGCATTGCCCAAACCTATTTCGATTGGCGCCTAATGTCGATACCTGGAATAGCCCTAAGCCTAGCCATAAGGGGCTATTGGGCCAGCCAGCACAAAGCATGGC
>JAAERS010000134.1 GCA_024230095.1 Gammaproteobacteria bacterium
CCCATGCTGCGTCATCTTTCCCTGGGGCTGTTGGCTTCTGCCATCTCTATTGCTGCCCTACCTGCCATTGCTCAAGAAGAAGGAGGTGCTGATGAACTTGGTGTGATGAGCATCAGCCTTAAAGATGTCGTCAAGCCAACTCTTGGGTTTCAAGGCGCATTGCAAGGCGCAGGAACACCAAACCAAGCAGGAATTGGCGGCTTCTTGCCACTGTCCGTTGGCGAGAACAGCGTCTGGTTCCTTGATGTCCTCGCTAACGCTAATTTCGCTGATTACGAAAACAACAGCAGCATCATCAACACCGATGTCGCTGGCACCACGATCAGCACCTCATCACGGTTTGGCTATCGCTGGCTCAATGGTGATCGCTCTTGGATGTTTGGCATCAACGGTGGTTATGACAGCCGCCCGATGAATACAGGCGGAACCGATACCGGCATCAATGTGAGCGGCACAGAGAAGAGTGCGTTCTTCCAACAGGTGGCAGTCAATGCGGAAGCAGTTTCCAATGATTGGAACCTCAACGCTTATGCCTTAATTCCGATTGGTGATACCGAGCAAGATCTCAATTTCTATTACCAAGGAGGTGCACTCAACACCTATGGACTGGATGTTGGTTATTTCATCACTCCTGAGTTGAATGCTTCTGTTGGTTACTACTACCAAAATGGTGACCTTGGATCTGCCGATGGTTCTGGTGTGCTTGGACGAGTTGCCTACGAGATCAGCAGTGGCTTAACAGCAGGAGTGAATGTCTCCTACGACGAGGCATTCGAGACAAGAGTTTCAGCTGATCTTGAAGCTCGTTTTGGTGGGCCAAATACAGCAAAATTACGTAAAGAAATTCGGCAACAACCTGTTATCAGCTCTTTGACATCAAGTCCAAGGAATAGAATTATCCGCGTTCATGACGCACTCAAAAATTCCTGCCTTGTATTCAGCCTAGACTCCAGAGAGGCTAAAATTGAGGTGGATGTTGGTTTAACAGCTATTATTGTTGGCGGCAAATGCCCACCAAAAGAAAATAGATTAAAAGGTTTTACTTTTAATGAAACCAGTAGCCCTTTGTCTCTTGCGAAAATCAATAAACTATGCAAGGAAACTTTCTCGTGGGGGCTAGCAAGTACTGCCGTTTAGGCAACAGTACTGGCACACTTGTAACTCCCTATTATCCTGGTAAAAAGCAGAATCCCATGAAAACTATAAATCCAAATCCAAAGGATGATATTTTTAGCGACTCATTTGAAGACACTGGTAATATCATAGTTGTAGAAGGATAGCCGCCTTTTGTAGACAAGCTCTTCGAGACACTCATGATAATCAGATCATCTGAGTAAGACTCGTTCGACAAGTGGATCATTTCGATCTCCCATGGTCAATTGATCGCACCTGAGCTAAGAAAGTCGGGTATTATTAGTACTTAGGCCTGCTGTTACGATTGACCGCAAAATAGATAAAGCGAGATCTCTAAAACAATGGTGTCAGCTAGGAGTTTTGCAGTAGATAATTGCATCAATTCTGCTATCAAATAGTTGGCTGCAGCCTCTACTGGTGTGATGGGTATCTTGTGGATTTTGGAAGGCTTCATTGGC
>JAAERS010000135.1 GCA_024230095.1 Gammaproteobacteria bacterium
CAACCTAGTTTATTAAGGATGGTGGTCAGGGCAATCAAAGGTAGGCCTACGAGGGTATTGGGGTCAGAGCCTTGCAATTTAGTGAAAAGGCTGATGCCTAGGCCTTCGCTTTTGAATGAACCGGCGCAATCATAGGGCTGTTCGCGGTGCAGGTAATTGTTTATTTCAGCGTCAGTTAGGTGGCGCATGTGGACCTGAAAATCTTCCACCAAACTATGGCAAATATCCCCGTACATCACGCACAGGCCTGTGTGAAATATGATGGTTTTGCCTGACATACTTTTTAGTTGGGCAAAAGCCCTCAAGTGATTACCTGGTTTGCCAAGTATGTTGCCTTCAAAGCTAGCCAGTTGATCACTGCCAATGACCAAACTGTGCGGGTGGTTTTTGATAATGGATTGGGCTTTTAGTTTGGCTAACCGTAGGCAGGCTTGTGATGCCGTTTCTGCCGATAAAAGTTGTTCGTTTACATGGGGGTTGGCACAACTAAAGGGCAGTTGCAATTGCTCTAATAAAGCGCGACGATAAGTGCTTGTTGATGCTAGTATTATGGCTGTGGACATGGCGTAACCTAAGCTAATAAGACGCAAAACAAGCGACTATTTCTAGATGATGAGTCTATTATGCAAAAAACTTGGCATAAATGCCTGTTTTTTTGTCCTAAGAGGCATTTTTCTTTGACAATGGCAGTCGACCTGCCTATCATATCGCGCCATGTTTGACACTCCTATAGCACGTCGCCTTGATTCCCGAAAACTCTGTGATGCAGAGCAGTTGATCAACGGTTATATCGAGGTTGCAGAGCTAGATGGTCTGCTTGCTTATTTGGAAACTGATAAGGGTAGGGTGCAAGTAAACCTACAATTTCAGCGAGACGAGCGGCACCGTCCAATTGTGACGGGGTTGGTTGAGGTCAAAGGTGTAGAAATCATATGCCAACGTTGTTTGCAGATAGTAACGCATGATTTGCGTGTAGATTTGAACGTGGCAGTGGTATTAGATGAATCGCAAGCTGAGAAGCTTCCGGCCGAGTGTGAGGCTTGGATTGTTGAAGATGGTCAGCTCAATTTGCGCGAACTTCTAGACCAAGAATTAGTATTGAGTTTGCCCATCGTGTCGTATCATGCTGACTGTGAAGTCAAAACTAGATACGGCGACGCTGGGGCCGAGCAACAACAGGAAAGCCCTTTTGGGGTGCTTGCCAGTTTGTTGCAAAAAGATTAGTTAACATATATCCATTTAGGAGTAATCAGCCATGGCTGTACAGCAGAATAAGGTAACCCGATCTAAGCGTAACATGCGTCGTGCACACGATGCCCTGACAAGCGCCACTTTGTCTGTAGATTCTACTACTGGCGAAACTCACCGTCGTCATCATGTGACTGCCGATGGTTTCTACAAAGGCCGTCAAGTAGTAAACAAAGACGCTGAATAAGCTTGTCGATCAGTTATACCCTGGCGCTAGACGCCATGGGCGGGGACCTCGGTCCCCAACCCAGTCTCGAGGCAGCTTTAGTCTGCCTCGATTCGTTTCCGCGACTTCAACTGCAGTGGATTGGCCCTGCCAGTCAGCTTGAAGGGATGTTGCTGCAAGTGCCAGCAAACCAGCGACACCTGCTGTCCAGAATTTCCATCATTAGTGCCGATGATGTTGTCGAACTATCTGATGACGTGCTAGTGGCTTTGCGCCAAAAACAAGATTCATCCATGTATATAGCCCTACAGCGTGTTGCTTCTGGTTTAGCTGATGCCTGCGTGTCTTGTGGTAACTCGGCCGCGTTAATGGCCCTGAGTCGATTACTATTGAAAACCTTGCCCGGCTTTGATCGGCCCGCGTTCGCCAGCCATATACCTACCTCTGGCGACCCTTGCCTTGTTGTTGATATGGGTGCTAATTTGGCCCCCAGTGCTGTGCAGTTGCTACATTATGCTATTGCCGGTCAAGCGCTTGAAATCGCTTTGGCTCCTAACAGAGCAGTTGGCGTGGGTTTGCTCAATATTGCTGCTGAATCTGGTAAGGGGCAACCTGTCGTGCAGTTGGCGAACAAACTGTTATTGGCGAATGAAAATGTGGCCTATCAAGGTTATATTGAACCTCAGGATGTGTTTAAGGGTAAGGTCAATGTGGTAGTGTGTGATGGTTATGCTGGCAACGTCCTGATCAAATCAGCCGAAGGCGTTAGTCAAATGCTGTCTGCAGCGGTTCTAGAGCATGTGCAGCATCAAGGGGCGCAAGGTGAGGATTTGCAACAACGTATGGTAGCGCCATTGCAATCGCGCTTTGATCCGCGTAAGTTAAATGGGGCATTTTTGTTGGGTTTGCAAAGTTTGGTTGTGAAATCACATAGTTACGCTGACACAACAGCCTTGGTCGCTGCCATAACATCCGCTGTACAATACCTGGAGATGCAATTCACAGAACACGTGACTGATGCGATTACATAATAGCTTTAATAATTAATTATAAAGAGACATATTTATGACCTCCAAACTTGCCTTTGTTTTTCCTGGTCAGGGTTCACAAACCGTTGGCATGCTTGCTGATCTAGCTAGTGAAACCCTTGTCATTGATACTTTTGAGCAAGCAAGTACTGAACTTGGTTATGATCTTTGGGATTTGGTGCAAAATGACCACCAGGGCCAGCTCAGTCAAACTCATATTACCCAACCGGCCTTGTTAACTGCAAGTGTGGCTCTATGGCGCTTGTGGTGTCAGCGTGGCGGACAAAAGCCAGCCTTTATGGCGGGACATAGTCTAGGCGAATATTCGGCTTTGGTATGTGCTGGATCCTTACCATTTATCGATGCCGTTTCTTTAGTCAAGTCCCGTGGTGAGTATATGCAGGCAGCCGTACCTGCCGGCACAGGTGCTATGGCCGCTATTATTGGCTTGGCAGATGATGCTATTGCTGCCGCTTGTGAGCAGGTGGCTAACGGTGATGTTGTGGCCCCGGTAAACTATAATTCACCCGGGCAGGTGGTTATTGCTGGTACAGCCGCTGCAGTAGAGCGCGCCATGCTTGCTTGTAAAGAGGCCGGTGCCAAGCGTGCTTTACCTTTGCCTGTTAGTGTTCCCTCTCATTGTGAGTTAATGAGACCGGCGGCCCAGCAGTTGGCTCAAAAACTGGCCACTATCAAGGTTACTATGCCGGACATCCCAATTATCCAAAATGTTCATGCTCAGGTTCCTCAAAACGCCACCGAATTAGTTAATAATCTAGTGGCCCAGTTACATCAACCAGTACGTTGGACTGATTGTGTGCAGAATATGGCCCAACAAGGCGTGGAAGTTATGTTAGAATGTGGGCCGGGAAAAGTGCTAACCGGCCTCAGTAAGCGTATTGATAAAACTGTGGCGGCGGCTGCCATCAATGATAGTGCCAGTGTACAATCTGCCCTGGACTTATAGAGGATATTACGATGCTGAGAATTGAAGGTAAAATTGCTTTGGTAACGGGTGCCACCCGTGGTATTGGCAAAGCAATTGCCCTACAGTTAGCGGACCAAGGCGCTTTGGTCATTGGCACGGCTACTTCAGAATCAGGTGCAGCGGCGATTAGTGCTTATTTGTCGACTGCGGGCAATGCTGGTAAAGGCCTAGTGTTGGATGTGTCTGATGGTGCTTCAGTTGACGCCGTAATAAAGAATATTGTGGCTGATTTTGGTGCCCCAACGATACTTGTTAATAACGCGGGCATTACCAAAGATAATTTGTTGATGCGAATGAAAGAAGACGAGTGGGCTGGGGTGCTAAATACCAACCTAAACTCCGTTTTCAGGTTGGCTAAGGGCTGCCTGCGTGGTATGACTAAGGCCAAGTGGGGGCGGGTAGTAAATGTGAGTTCGGTGGTCGCTTCTATGGGCAATATGGGGCAAACCAACTATGCCGCCAGTAAAGCAGGTGTAGAAGGTTTTAGTCGTTCCATGGCGCGTGAGGTAGCATCTCGTAATATTACAGTTAATGCTATCGCTCCGGGGTTTATTGCCACAGACATGACCGATGCTTTGGGTGAAGAGCAAAAGGACGCTTTGCGCGCACAGATACCATTGCAACGATTAGGTGCACCAGAAGATATTGCTGCTTTGGTCGGATTTTTAGTGAGTGACGCTGGTGGGTATATCACCGGTGAAACAATTCACGTAAATGGTGGCATGTATATGGGTTAAGTCGATGTTTGTGTAGACACGACTTGAATCAATTTATTTTTTTAAACAGTGGTTAAAGGTTGATATTTTCGTCAATTTGTTGATAATGACCCCACTCTTCTTAAGAGTTGCAAAATAGCTTGGAAGCTAAGTAATTTAGCATCCATTTTGAGGTCAGACCATGCACAGCTGACGGCTATGGCGACACCAAAAAACCAATTAGGAATGACTATGAGTACTATCGAAGAACGCGTAAAGAAAATTGTTGCAGAACAACTGGGCGTTAAAGAAGATGAAGTAACCAACGAAGCCTCCTTCGTTGACGACCTAGGCGCAGATTCTCTGGATACAGTTGAGCTGGTAATGGCCCTAGAAGAAGAATTCGAAACTGAGATCCCAGATGAAGAAGCTGAGAAGATTTCTACAGTACAAACAGCTATCGACTACGTAAACGCCAACCAGTAATTTTGCGTTTCATCGGTACATCGTAATGCAGTAAAGAAAGCCGTGCCTATTATGGGTGCGGCTTTTCTGTTTTTAGAATAAACGATTGTAAATTTGTTGGTCTAGGTATGGCAATTACAGGCGTAGTCGCTAAAATGAATTGGCTTGATCTATTGTCTTAAAGGAGCTGTAAATGGGCCAAGGAGCTGTCAATGAGCCGTAGACGTGTCGTAGTTACTGGCATAGGTTTGCTAACCCCCGTCGGAAACAATGTTGTAGATTCATGGAATAATATCCTCGAAGGCAGAAGTGGGGCCTCTGAAATTACAGCTTTTGATACCAGTGCTTTTGGTACGCGCTTTTCTGCTAGTGTGAAGAACTTTGATCTGTCTCTTTATCTACCTCTAAAAGAGGGCCGTAAAATGGACTTGTTTATCCAATACGGCATGGCGGCGGCTATTCAAGCGATACAAGATGCTGAGCTGGAAGTCACTGAAAGTAATGCGGAGCGTATTGGTGTTGCCATAGGCTCAGGCATTGGCGGCCTGCCACTCATTGAAAAAACTCACGATGTTTTGAATAATAGTGGTCCACGCCGTATTTCTCCCTTTTTTGTACCAGGAAGCATTATCAATATGATTTCCGGTAATCTTTCCATCATGTATGGTATGCAGGGTCCCAATATCGCTATTTCAACAGCCTGTACGACCGGAACCCATAACATTGGCGCTTCTGCCCGTATGATTGCCTATGGTGATGCTGACGTGATGATTTGCGGAGGGGCAGAAATGGCTACTACTGCACTAGGGTTAGGTGGTTTTGGTGCTGCAAGAGCTTTGTCTACTCGTAATGATGACCCACAAGCTGCGAGTCGCCCTTGGGACAAAGATCGTGATGGTTTTGTACTCGGTGATGGTGCTGGGGTGTTGGTACTAGAAGAATATGGTGTTGCCAAAGCCCGTGGTGCCCGTATTTATGCCGAACTTAGCGGTTTTGGTATGAGTGGTGATGCGCATCATATGACATCGCCGCCAGAATGCGGCCGTGGGGCGGCGGCATCCATGCGCAATGCCATGCGAGATGCGGGCCTTAATGGCGATCAAATACACTATATTAACGCTCATGGTACTTCCACTCCTGCAGGGGATGTTGCCGAATCTAACGCGGCCAAACAAGTGCTCGGCAATGGTTCTTCGCAGGTGCGCATGAGTTCCACCAAATCGATGATAGGTCATTTGCTTGGTGCCGCTGGCGCGGTTGAGGCGGTGTTTAGCATTCTCGCCATACGTGACCAGGTAGCGCCGCCAACTATCAATTTAGACAATCCTTCTTTAGAGTGTGATCTTAATTATGTGGCGCATTCGGCGCAAGAAGCTAAAATTGATGCCAGCATGAGCAACTCTTTTGGTTTTGGTGGTACCAACGGCACGCTCATTTTTAGCCGCATGTAAGGTTTGTTGATGGTTCTCTATGTAAACGGTCAGGCTTCATCAGAAATAACCCCCTTGGATCGGGGGCTCGCTTATGGTGATGGGCTGTTTGAAACCATCGCGCTAGTAGGCAAGCAAGTTCAACTATGGCCCGCCCATCACCAAAGGCTACAGCAAGGCCTGTTGCGCTTGGGCATCCATACTGACTATGCTACTTTGTATCAACAATTGTGTCATGATGTTACACAAGCGCTACAACAATGGCACCATGATCGTGGTGTATTAAAAATAACCTTAACCAGAGGGCAGGGTGGCCGGGGTTATTTGCCACCAATAGAGCCATGTTTGACTCGCATTGTGCATATTTCCGCATGGCCAAAAGGTCGAGACAAGGTTTCTATTGAGGGCGCGAGTTTGCATCTATGCCAGCACCCTTGGAGTCACAATACCGCTCTTGCAGGACTAAAACACCTTAATCGTTTAGATCAAGTCTTGGCGCGCCAAGAGTGGCATGATGATGGCCTGCACGAAGGCCTGATGCTCAATCAACGGGGTCAGGTGCAGTCCGGTGTCATGAGCAATGTTTTTGTTCAGCATCAAGCTCAGCTTTATACTCCGTGTCACGCATCGGCAGGTATCGATGGTATTATGGCCAAACAAGTAGTCCAACTTGCAAAGCGCCTCGGTATCAAGGTATACCAGCAAGCACTGGACCTTGATTTTGTGCTTGCTAGTGAGGGACTTTTTTTGACCAACAGCCTCAATGGCATATGGCCAGTTGTGTCATTAGCCGCACAGTCTTTTCCAATTACTGGGCTAACGCGAGATTTACAATCCGTTTTGGTTGGTCATTTAGAAACCCATACCGAGCTTTTAACATGCTAAAACGGTCGTTTTTTTGGGGGTTTTTGTTAGTCTTGTTAGTGGCGGTGTCGCTTTTTTATGGTGGCTGGCGACAAGTTCAAGCCTGGTTGTATGAGCCTATAACGGTAGCTGAGGTCAAACAATTGACTATCGAACCGGGCAGCAATATGGCCAATATTGCCACGCAGCTTGAGGCTATTGGGGTCACTCCCAATGCTTTGGCCTTGCAATATTATAGCCGTTACTATGGCTTTGATGAACAGGTGAAGGCTGGAGAGTATACCTTTGTTGGTGAGGTAGATGCCCCGAGCATAATGTCTAAACTGGTATCAGGTGATGTGCAAAGTTATAGCTTTACCGTACCTGAAGGTCACACTTATGCCCAGTTCGTAGAGATTTTAATGGGCCATCCAGTGATGAAGAATAAACCTGAGCCACAGTTTTCTACATGGGGGCAGTCATCAGGTTATGATTCGCCGGAAGGCCTGTTGTTTCCTTCTACTTATATGTTCACCCGTAGTCAGCTGCCAGCAGAGGTGGTGAATCAAGCATGGGAGCGACAGCGTAGTATGCTTCGTAAATTATGGTCAGATCGGGCTGCCAACTTGCCCTACAAATCATCTTACGAAGCTTTAATAATGGCTTCCATTATTGAAAAAGAGACCGGTTTAGCCAGCGAAAGAACCTTGATTAGTGGTGTCTTTGTAAGGCGATTAAACAAGGGTATGCGGCTGCAAACAGATCCAACCGTTATTTATGGTTTAGGCGATCAGTTTGATGGCAATATAACTCGTAAGCACCTACGCCAGAAGACGCCCTATAATACTTATGTCATTAATGGCTTGCCGCCAACCCCTATCGCACTGCCTGGCGAAGATGCTATTCACGCCGCCTTGCACCCAGCTGCTGGTAAGGCTTTGTACTTCGTGGCTAAGGGTGATGGTAGTCATGCTTTTTCTGCCAGTTTAGCGCAACACCAAGCGAATGTGCGTAAATATCAATTGCAACAGTAAATTGCGGCGCCATCTTTTAGCTATTTGACGTATAATAGTGACCGTTAAAATGTAAGGAAGGCCGTGTGTGGAATTAGGACGTTTTATTTCAATTGAAGGTGGTGAGGGCGCAGGCAAATCAACCAGCGTTGCCTTTATCAAAGCCTATCTTCAAAATCAGGGCATTGCCGTCGTCTCGACCAGAGAGCCTGGTGGCACCCAATTGGCCGAGCAACTGCGCCAACTCCTACTTAATCATCATGACGAGGATATCGACCCATATACAGAATTGCTGATGATGTTTGCTGCCCGTAGACAGCATGTCACGCAAGTGATTGAGCCCGCTTTGGCTGCAGGGAAATGGGTATTGTGTGATCGTTTCACCGATTGTAGCTATGCCTATCAGGGCTATGGACGCAAGCTTCCCTTAGATTTTATTGACCAACTGGCCTTATGGATTCATGGCGACACCAATCCAGATTTAACCCTGTTACTGGATCTTGACATTAAAGTGGGCATGCAGCGTGCTCGCCAACGCAATAGCCTGGACCGTATTGAATCCGAAACCATGGCGTTTTTTGAAGCCGCTAGACAGGGCTATCTTCAGCGTGCACAAGCCGAGCCTCAGCGCTTTTCCATTATTGATGCAGCGCAAGATATCGCTGGAGTGCAAAAACAGCTACAAGAGGCCTTGCAGGCCTTGTTAAAGGGTGTTGCTTGATATGACTAGGGGGCAATTTGACTTACCTGATTGGTTGATCCCAAATTGGACACGCTTGCAGCAAATGCTAGCACAACAACGATTGCCTCACGGCCTTGTGCTGGGCGGCTTACCGGGTTTAGGTAAACGACAGCTCGCTGAAACCTTACTAGCGCGCTTATTATGTCAACAACCTCATCAAGGTGTAGCCTGTGAAGAGTGCAAGAGTTGTTTGCTACGCCATTCACAAAACCACCCAGACATAAAAATATTACAACCCGAAGAAGAGGGCAAAGCTATACTGGTGGACTCCGTACGCAAGTTGCAGCCATGGTTGGCAGCAACAGCGCAGCAAGGAGGCGCTAAGGTGGTGCTGGTTGAGCCCGCTAACGAGCTTAATATTAATGCGGCCAATGCCTTGTTAAAAAACCTAGAGGAGCCGGGTAGCAATACTTACTTTATTTTACTACATCACTGGCCCAGGCCTTTGCTGGCAACCATTAAGAGCCGTTGTCAGGCTCAGGAAATATTGCCGCCCCATGAGAAGCTAGGTCTACGTTGGTTACAGCTACAGTCCAGCACTGCCATTAATGAAGAATTACGGCAAGTAATGACCATGGCTCATGGCGCACCGCTATTGGCATTGCGTTATTTACAGCAAGGGGCCCATGCAACTAGGCATCAAACCTTAGTTGATTTAACCGCTTTGTTACGCAATAAAGCCAGCGTGGCTGAAGTGGCGGAGAATTGGGCCAAAGGGCCGGTGAGGCAAGTTTTGGATTGGTGGTTACAGTGGCTTCAGGATCTCATCAAGCTAAAGCAAACTGCCGATGTGGCCAACATTCGGAATCAGGATGTAGAAAAGTTGTTGCTGGCGGTTGCTAAAAAAACATCCATAGAGGCCATGTTCGCCCTCTATGACGAAGTGCTACAAGCTCTGGATAGCATCAATAAAAGGCGCAATATTAATCAGCAGCTTATGTTGGAACAGCTTCTATATCGTTGGTATCAATTGCTTTAATATTATTCAATTTTACGTTTTTACTAAATATGCTAATAGACTCTCATTGTCATCTAGATAAACTTGATGTAAGCCACTATGCTGGGGGCTTGGATGAACTGATTACCCATACTCAGGCAGCGGGGGTTGAAGAAATGTTGTGTATTGGTGTCAATACAGAGCAATTTCCTGCGATGTTACAAAAAATAAACGCTTATGAATTTATTCATGCCTCAGCCGGTGTCCACCCATTAGGACTGCAAGACAATACTGATTGGAAATTATTGGCTCAGCAAGCCGCTATGAATAAGGTCATTGCTGTAGGTGAAACAGGTTTAGATTATCATTATGCTGCACACACGAAAGAGCTGCAGTTAGAAGCATTTCTGCAGCATATGGTTATAGCTGACCAGGCTAGAAAGCCCCTCATAGTGCATAGCCGTGACGCTCGCCATGACACTGTAACCTTGCTGCGTCGCCATGCTAATCTTGAGGTGGGTGGTGTTATTCACTGCTTTACTGAAGATCAAGCCATGGCTGATGCCTGTTTAGACTTAGGGTTTTATATTTCTATTTCTGGTATCGCAACCTTCCGCAACGCTACTACTTTGCGCGAGGTAATTAAACGTTTGCCATTAGATAGAATTCTAGTGGAAACTGATGCCCCCTATTTGACGCCGGTTCCCCATAGAGGTCAGCAAAATGAGCCCAAGCATGTTGTTCATGTGGCCCAACTTGTTGCTGACTTAAAGGGTGTCAGCTTGGCCCATTTAATGGAAGTGACCGGAGAGAATTTTCACCGACTATTTAGGTTAAACTAGTCGCGTCTGAAAAAATACTTGTACCTACAGTTATTTTGTGAATAATTAACCTAATTTGGTCATAAAATGGATGCGCTGTGTATGAACTGGGGTATTGCCGCTAAACCTAAAATTCCGGAATACTTTCCGCGTGAAAAAGAAAGCCGGAAAGTGCGTGAATTTAAGCGTCGCGAAGAAGAAATTTTGGCATCTTCATTGTTGCTGTTCAAAACTCACGGCGAAGATAAGATCACAGTCGAGGTCATCGCTGATAGTGTTGGTATAGGTAAAGGCACTATATATAAGCACTTTAAATCAAAGTCAGATATATACCTACGGTTATTGGAAAATTATGAGCTGGACCTGCGGGCCTTGTTGGATACGGAAGATTTTAGTGATCCAGAATCCATATGGCGCAGCTATTTTGGCTTTCGAATGGGCGATCCTGAACAAGCAATATTGTTTGCCCGGCTAGAAGAAAAACTGGTTAAAGATGGCCAGTTTCATGATGTCATCAAAATGATCCACGATATCCGTTCTGCCAATATGGAAATTTTGGCTAATTTAGTCGATAAGCGCATTGACTCAGGTAAATTGGAGCAGGTGCCAGCCTATTTTCATCTCTCTGCTTCTTGGGCTTTGGTGCATGGTGCCTTGGCTTTGCATCAATCAGACTACTTTCGTAATTATATCGAAGATCAAGAAGCCTTTTTTGAATTTCTACTGCAAATTGGCATGCGGATGGGTAACCGTGGGCAGTCAGGACATGGCTCGGACCGTCTAATCGAAGATGATGCCAAGGCTGACGATTGATGGATTTGGCTAGTCTGGTGGATATGGCCGAACAAATGCCACAATACCCACTCCATAGCTGGCAACCTGAAGTACAGGGCAGTATTGATATTTGTATCCATGCAGATGGTAGTTGGTGGCATGAAGGCAGCCCTATTAAACGTCACAAGTTAGTGCAATTATTTAGCCGGTTGTTAGTATATGCAGATGGTTTTTATAGTTTAGTGACACCGTCAGAGAGGTTGTTTATAGAAGTTGAGAACCTGCCTTTTCAGATTGTTCAAGCCGAGCAGAATAGCGATGATGTTTGGCAACTCACAACCAGTGTTGGCGATCAAATCTGTTTGGAGAAAGCAGAGCAAATACGTGTTGACACGTTAATACTAGATGCCGTTCCAGAGATCTTAATAAGAGATAATTTGTGGGCTAGTATTTCTCGTCAGGCATATTATGATATGGCTCTCACTGTGGAAACAACAATCACCGAACAAGGGCATATTGCTCATTTACGCAGTGGTGATAGCGTGTTGGTATTTGGAATTATAGAGTAATTATTATGACAATTAAGGAAGTGCAGCATCCTTTGGTTAAACACAAATTAGGCTTATTAAGAAAGGCGGATTTGCCGGTTTATGAGTTTCGTCGTTTAAGCAATGAAGTCGCCAGCATGCTGGTATTTGAGGCCTGTGCTGACATGCCGTTGTTGAATACCCATGTTGAAGGTTGGCAAGGTGAGCCTGTTGAGGTTCAAACTTTGCAGGAACGAGATCCCACACTGGTGCCTATATTGCGTGCAGGCATGGGTATGCTTGATGGTTGTTTGCAGGTCTTGCCAACCGCGACGATTAGTGTTGTTGGCTTATATCGAGATGAAAAAACATTGGAGCCGGTTGCTTATTTTGACAAAATCATTGCACACGTTGCTGAGCGAACTGCTATAGTCATTGACCCTATGCTTGCTACAGCTGGTACAGCTATCGCAACGATTGATCTGTTGAAACAAAAGGGCTGTAAAAATATTAAGGCCTTGTTTTTGGTGGCTTCTCCCGAAGGTATTGCCAAGATGCAAGCGGCCCACCCTGATGTCTGTTGTTGGGTGGCGAGTATTGATGATTGCTTGAATGAAAAAGGCTATATCTTACCCGGCCTTGGTGATGCCGGAGATAAAATTTTTGGTACCGTCTAAGACCTATTTATTCTTTGCTTTATGGATAATAAAAAGCCACCCTTGGGGTGGCTTTTTGGTTATTACATGTTGGGGTAACTGGGCCCACCAGCACCTTCAGGCACTACCCAAGTTATATTTTGACTTGGATCTTTTATGTCGCAGGTTTTGCAGTGCAGACAGTTTTGGCCATTGATTTGGAATTGTGGCGTACCACTTTCGTCCTCAATGATTTCATAAACACCCGCTGGGCAATAACGCTGTGCAGGCTCATCCCAGTTAGCTAAGTTTGCCCCTAAAGGTAAGCTGCCGTCTTTTAAGACAAGGTGACAGGGCTGGTCTTCTTCATGGTTAGTGCCAGACAGAAATACCGAAGACAACTTGTCAAAACTGATTACTCCGTCAGCTTTAGGGTAATCAATTGACGGCATTTGGCTCGCCGGTTTCATCTGCGCATAATCCGGACTGTCGTCTTTAAAGTTGATTGGCAACTTGCCGCCAAATAGGTTTTGCTCCACCCAGTTATAGGCGGCACCAAACCAAAAACCCAATTTGTGCATGGCAGCGCCAAAGTTACGAGCACGATAAAGTTCATCGTATAACCAAGAGGCCTTGAAATTATCATCCATTGGCAATTGTTTGCTGCCCTCAGCTGTTGTAGAAAGCTCGGCGAAAATGGTCTCTGCAGCCAACATGCCAGATTTCATGGCGGTGTGACTACCTTTGATTTTGGAGTAGTTCATGGTGCCGGCATCGCAGCCAATGAGCAATGCGCCAGGCATGCTCATGCTAGGTAGGGCAAATAGTCCACCTTTTTCGACAGCCCGTGCGCCATAAGAAACACGGCTTCCACCTGCAAGATGTTGTTTTAGCACTGGGTGGTGTTTGAGTCGCTGAAATTCGTCGAACGGACTAAGGTGTGGGTTGTCATAGTTAAGGTCTACAATTAAGCCTACGACCACCTGATTATTATCTCCATGGTATAGGAACCAACCACCACTGGCATTGCCAGTCAAGGGCCAGCCTGAGCCGTGCAAAACCAAACCCGGCTGATGCTTATCAGCTGGAATATCCCACAGTTCTTTGATACCAATGCCATAATGTTGACTTACGGCGTCAGCATCCAGGTTATACTTGCTGATTAATTGTTTGCCTAAATGGCCACGGCAGCCTTCAGAAAAAATGGTGTATTTTGCATGCAGTTCCATACCTGGCATGTAGCCATCTTTTGGTTCACCGTCAGCGCCAACGCCCATATCGCCTGTGGCAATGCCCTTTACACTGCCATCATCATTATATAGCACTTCGGCGGCGGCGAAGCCTGGGAATACTTCAGCACCTAGACTTTCTGCTTGCTCGGCTAGCCAGCGGCAAACGTTACCCAGACTGACAATATAGTTGCCTTCGTTATGCATGGGTTTGGGGATAAAAAAGCCTGGCAAAGGGATGCCAGATTCAGGGCCACGCAATATGTGTACTTCGTCTTTCACAACTGGCGTGTTTAGGGGGGCACCCATAGCCTGCCAATCAGGAAAAAGCTCGTTTAAAGCGGAGGGCTCAAGAATGGCACCAGACAATATGTGTGCCCCGACTTCTGAACCTTTTTCGACTACGCAAACGCTCAGTTCTTGACCTTTGTCTTGGGCAAGTTGGAGCAGTTTACAAGCGCTGGATAAGCCTGCAGGGCCTGCTCCAACGATGACGACATCAAACTCCATTGATTCACGTTCCACGGCATAACCTCTTAATTAGTTTTGTAATGAGTATTGATGCATATAAAATGCACCGTTAAATAGGCCAGTGTAGGCAAAATCCATACTGGACACTTGTGTTTAGCCGACTTATTTTGGCCTTTTATGACAAGCCTTGCAATGAAAACTCGCTAGTCGCGTAGTAACGAGCCTTTGTAGACATGCTCTGGTAAACTAGACGATGTTGTTATATTAAATGGCTTTGATTATGTATATCCAATTAGCCGCTGACCTTAGTCAAGTACAAGTGGCCGATCAACTGCGACAGCTAAGTGCTGGAGACCGAGTGCATTGTTTTGATGTTACACAGTTTCAGGTAACCATAGGCTTCATGAAACAATGGCGTTGGAGCAACATATTGGTACTCCTATTAGGCCAAGATAACCAAGTAATTGAGCAGTATAAGTACCAAGCCAGTTCATCCAGCAGTGACCAGGCCGACAGTCGCAATAGACACCAACAAGATCAAGAGCAGGTAGTTCAAGCATTGGAAAAAGTGTTTGCCCACTGCAAGCAGGTTGGCTTGAAGGTCGTGTCATTTAGTGATGGTTTGGTTGTTGTGCCCAACGCCTTGGCGGCGGATCCTATGGCATTGAGTTCGCCAGAAGCGCTAGGGGTGAATGATTGTGAAGCTTATACGACCATCACTGAACAGTTGGAAACCTAGAGGGAAATGATAATTCGTTCTTTGTGTGCTCAACGGTGAGAGCAGGGCATGTTGGGATAAATAATTATTGGGGTGTTCTGGCGTGTGCGGAGCTGACTTGATGACAGCCCCGCAAGTGCAGCAAATTATGCGACTTCTTCAGATTCTTCTACCACAGTGCGTTTGCCCTGTGCGGCAAAGCCTTTGCGGCTTTGGATTTTAGATTTTGCTTTTTGTAGTTGGGTTTCGATTTTTGCGCTTAATGAGTCAATGGCACTATACATGTTGTCGCCAGTGGCTTTGGCGAATATTTCATTGCCCGTGTCGAGGTGTAATGTTGCTTCTGCCATGTCCTGTTTGTTGTCTTTGTCGATGGTGACCTGTATTTTGGTGATGTGATCAAAGTGGCTTACGTTTTTCTGCAGTTTGGCCAGAATGCGTTCTCTAATTCCATCGCTGGCTTTGGCGTCGTGACGTGCGGTGATGTTCATTTGCATAATTGATTCCTTATGATCAAGGGTTACAGGAAAAAAGGTGATTTGAGAGAGGTCTCCTTTGTGGCTTGGAAGGGCCCTGTTGCTCGTGGGCTTATATTTACTAAAACACAAGTTGGGCTGGAAAAAAAGACCATAGAGCAAAAAAATGTTCAACAAGTCACCTAACTACTAGTTTATACTTAATCCGATATGTCCCATGTTGCGCAACAGCCAGGAATGACCCGTGATTGATAAAATGTTTGATGTGTTGATTTGTGGTGGCGGTATGACTGGTGCGGGTCTAGCTTCTGTTTTGGCCCAGCAGGGCTTGCAAGTTGCCGTTTTTGAAGCCCAGCAGCCACCTGAATTCGATTTATCCCAAACTTTTGATTTACGCATTTCTGCTTTGAGTCCCCAAACACAGTCCGTGCTAGCTCGCACTGATGCATGGGATAACTTGAAAACGATGCGAGCCTGCGCTTATCGGCGAATGCGGGTATGGGAAGTGCAAGGTTTTGGCGATTTGATGTTTGATGCCGAAAACGTCAAGCTTAATGAGTTGGGTCATATTGTTGAAAACAGAGTGACACAACTTGCTTTATGGAAAACTATTGAGGCACAACCTGAAGTGACTTTATTGTGCCCGCAAAAACCCATTCGCACATACCGCCAAGGCGGCACAATGCATGTCGTTACTGAGTCTGGGCAAACTTATCAGGGCAAGTTGCTAATCGCGGCTGACGGGGGGCAGTCTATGGTGCGCCAGCAGTTTGGTATTGGCGTTAATCGTGCACAATACCAACAAGCTTGCCTAGTCGCTTCGGTGAATACACAACTAGGCCAGCAAGACATTACATGGCAGCGGTTTACGGCAATGGGACCCCAGGCATTTTTGCCATTACCAGGGCAGCATGGG
>JAAERS010000136.1 GCA_024230095.1 Gammaproteobacteria bacterium
GCATTTATTTATATTAATCAATTGTTGAGGGTTGATGATGAGTGAAGAAAACGGAACAAACGAAGCGGCAGCAGTACAAGCTGAAATTAATACTAACGAGGATTGGCGTTCAAGTTTGCCAGAAGATATTAGAGGCGCAAAGGCTTTTGATTCTGTCAAAGATGTTAGCTCACTAGCCAAACAGTTTCTTGATGCACAATCACATATTGGTAACAGTATTCGCATACCAGGTGAAGACGCAGGGCAAGAAGCTATTGACGCATTTAACCAAAAGCTGATGAACAAAACAAACTTGATGCAAAAGCCTGAAACGCCAGAAGACTATGACAACGTTTTTAAGTCTATGGGCAAGCCTGACGACGGTTCGGGCTATGTAATGCCAGAAGGCGTTAAAGGTAGTTACGACCATTTGCGCGACTTGGCTATTAACGCGAATATGACCAACAAACAGTTTGAATCATTAGTCGGTTCGGTTGCTAAGCTTGATGCGGCAGCAATGGAGACACAAAAAGCGCAACAACAAGAAAGCTTAGACGGCGTTAAAAAGGAATGGGGCGCAGCTTTTGACCGCAACAGTAGCCAAGCAGTGGCAGCACTTGAAGCAACTGGCGC
>JAAERS010000137.1 GCA_024230095.1 Gammaproteobacteria bacterium
ATCAGCAGCAAAAATATGTTGGACATAGTTTGGATGCAGCCAATGCGCTCTTGTCTATTCTTAACGGTATATTGGACTATGCCAAGGTAGAAACGGATCAAATTGAGTTAGCTTTGGCCCCCTGCCATTTGGTACAGATTACCAGTACTTTATGGGCCCTCATGCAACCCGTTGCTGAGGATAAGGGCATTGAATTATCACTGACAATAGAGCCAGGTATGGAGGATAGGCACTTTATGCTTGATAAGGGCAAAGTGCATCAGGTGTTATTCAATTTGGTTAGTAATGCCATCAAATTCACAGCATCAGGGTCTGTAAAATTGTCCATCATGTTACTTGCCGAGTCGCCAAAAACGCGTCTCCGCTTTGAATTAGAGGATACAGGCCTTGGTATTCCTCCAGACAGAAGGGAACAGCTTTTTCAGCCGTTTACCCAATACGATGCTTCTACTTCAAGACGCTATGGCGGCACTGGCCTGGGCTTGTCCATTTGTCGCAAACTGGTGGAAGCTATGGGTGGAGGAATTGGTATCCAAAGCCGCGAAGCGGATGATTATTCTAAGGGTAGTTGTTGTTGGTTTGAGTTGCCATGTGAAATGATAGAGTTGGATGCCTCTCAGGCTAGCAAGCAGCCTAGAACGCACCTCGAAGTTGAGCACAAAAAACACATCTTATTGGTAGAGGATAATGAAATAGGTCGCATTGTGGCTGAGGGCTACTTGTTGCAGATGGGGCACTCTGTAGAGTGTGCAGTAGATGGCTATCATGCCTTGGAGTATGCTGAACAGGAGTTTGACGTAATTTTAATGGATATCAGTATGCCAGGTATGGACGGTGTTGAGACCGCAACAAAATTACGAAGTTTGCACCAACAAAGTGGTCGCTATATTCCTATAATCGCCATGTCAGCACATATATTTCCCCAGGAAATCGAGGAGTTTCTGCGTGCCGGGCTAGATGGATTTATTGGGAAACCGATTGATTTTCAGCGTTTCATGTTGTTATTGCAAGATGTCAAAAAAGCGTCCAATAAGCTGATTTCACTGCCCGATGAGCACCAGGCTGAAATACTAAATGAACACCTTCTTATCGAAGACATGCAGGCTTTGGGGAAAGATAAGATGGCAGAAATGATTAGTCTCTATGAACACTATAGTGAGCAAATAGTGGCGAGTATTAAGATTAATTATAATGAAAGAAAATGGCTCCAGTTAGCCGATGCCGCTCACAGCCTAAAAAATGCAGCGGGTAGCCTTGGGTTGGAAGCCTTGCATGGTTTGGCCAATCAGTTGGAATCAAAAGCCAAGCACAAGCAGGTGGAGAGTGTGGGTTTGATAATGGATGATTTATCTGCATTGGTTAATAAGTCGAAAGTAAAACTGCAGGCCTGGCAGCGAGTCAATCTATAGATTGAGACCAGTAAATGCATAGCCCTCGCCATGCACTGTGGTTAGCAGCAGCGGTTCTTTATAGTCACGCTCGATTTTTTTGCGCAGACGCATCACCAGCACGTCGATAGTACGATCACTAGGATCCCAGCTACGATGGGTAACCTTGTTCATGAGCCGGTCACGGTTGAGCACCTGGTCAGGATGTTCTATGAAGACGATCAGTAATTCGAACTCGGCCCTAGTAAGTTTGATTGAATTTTGGTTCCTATCTAGAACGAGGCGCTTTTGTACATCAAATGTGATGCCATCAAATTTGTAAGAGGCCATGCGACTATCCGTTCTACCAACAGCGGCGTTGACTCGTGATAGTATATTCCTTACCCGAGCCAGTAGTTCTCGTGGATTGAAGGGTTTAGTAACATAATCGTCCGCACCTAATTCTAAACCAACAATTTTATCGACATCGTCGGTTTTCCCGGTCACCAGTATGATGCCTATGGGGCTGCGGCTGCGCAATTCTCGGGTTATAACAAGCCCATTGCTATCGGGTAAATGGATGTCCAGGAGTAACAGATGAACATCCTGTTGCTCCAACACCGTGTCCATTTCACGGGCACTGCCGACAGCCGTTACCTCATAACCTTCGGCTTGAAAGTAGCCTTGTAGTTTAGCTCGTGTAACCGGCTCATCTTCAACAATGAGTATGTGTTGAATGGGCATGTTTACCTCATGTCTATCATTCTATGCCTAGGGTTTGTTTGCGCTTCTTGGCCCAAGTATTGATTATATGATCAACTGCCAAGCCAATAAAGGCAACACATAGTCCCAGCATTAGTCCATTTCCTATGCCCTGTTTATCAGAAAGTGCTTTTAATATAAATTGGCCCAAGTCATCAGTACCAATCATGGCCCCGATAATGACCATGAATAAAGCGAAAATAACAGTTTGATTGATGCCTAGCATGATATGTGGGAAAGCCAGGGGAAACTCGATATTGATTAGCCGTTGTATACGATTAGCGCCAGACATCAAACCCGCTTCAATCAATGATGGTGGAATATTGCGCAACCCCTCAACCGTATAACGTGTGGCTGGAATGGTGGCGTAGATGATAACGGCGATCAACACCGATGTGTCAGTTATGCCAAACAACATAATTACCGGAATGAGGTAAATGAATGAGGGGAATGTTTGGAAAGTATCACAAACTAGTAGTATGAAATTGGTGGCGGCCTTGTTTTGGACGCAGATGGTACCTACCAAGGTGCCGATGATAACAGACACAATGACACCAAATGTAACCATATACATGGTGATTAAAGCCCGGTCCCACCACTGTGTTAACGCAATAAACAGTAAAAAGGCGCCGACAATTATCGCCGAGCGAGCACCGCCGACAATGTAGCCAACTCCCATGAACAGGGTGAAGGTGGCGATTACCGGCATGCTCAGATAGGCCGTTTTCATTGGAATAAGTATATTAATGATTAATACTTCGTTAAAAGATTTAAGGCTGTAGAACCAGCTATCAATGATCCAATCTACACCAGCTTGCCAAAAGGGTTCTGTGGTCATGCCTTTGTTGTGAGGGATCAAGTAAAAATAATTGATACCATCTTGAAACAAGAAACTGCCAATGTAAGCCAGCAATGAGCCTAATAGCAGCACCGCGGCAAACAAGATGCTGTACCTGTAACGTTCGTAGAAGTTCAAGTTGGAGAAGTAGTCCATTTGCCGGTCAGCCCATGCTAAAGACAGCTTGTCCAATACCACAGCAATTAGAACAATACACACACCAAGCTCCAGTGCCTGCCCTATCCGCAGTTGGTTTAAGGCTAGTAGCAGATTAAACCCCAATCCTTTGGCGCCAATGTATGAAGCAATGACCGACATGGCCAAGCACTGCATAATCACCTGATTAACACCTAATAGCATGTCCCGCCGTGCCGTGGGAACAAGGACTTTAAATAGTAATTGACGGCTGTTACAGCCATTCATCATACCGGCTTCTATGACCTCAGGAGATACCTTTTTTAGACCAAGTAGTGTTAAGCGAATCATAGGCGGGGTTGCAAAAATGACGGTGGCGATAGCGCCAGCGTGATCACCAATGCCAAAGAATACAACTACGGGTACTAAATAAGAGAAGTGCGGCATGGTTTGGGCTATGTTAAGCAGTGGCATCAGCGTTTTTTCGATTTTAGTGCTTTTGAATGCCAGCACCCCCCATAACATGCCTAATATGACCGAAACGGGGGCGGCTATGAGGACCAATGATAGGGTTTCCATGGCAGGTTCCCATTGACCAAATGCGGCTATATATATGGTCGTCAGACCCGCAAATAAGGATAACCCCAGGCCTTTTAGTTTATAACCCAATAGGAAGGTGCCACTAGCAACCACGGTCCAGGGCAGTGCTGGCCAGTAGGCCCATTTGTTTTCTTCTAGCCAATCCCAACTGGTGAATGCGACAATGGTTTTTACGCCACCGACCAGTATTTCTCGTACCAGTTCAATGAGAAAAAGTAAGGAGCGGGAGAAGGACCGGGTAAGTTCTTTAATGAGAGCGGAGTCTTCATAGTCTTCGATTTCCGGGTCATAAATTTCAACAGGAAACCAGTTGTACATCAAATTTTCGGCCAGCTCATTGATAAGCCGAGGAATTTCCCAAAAGGTCGTCATTGTGGCAGCGCCAAATAGCCAATTAAACAAGGTGGGCATGATCAACAAGCCGGTTAGCAAAGCCGTTAATGAATTGGTAAACAAATGACGGTATTGCTTACTAACCCAGCTCCCTTTGCTGATGGATGTTTGATGACTGTAATAGCTCATGCCAGCAAATACAGCCAGCACTATCAGTAAGGATGTACTGGACAAGCTGGCTGACAGATTGTAAAAGGATAATTCCGGTATTCTGATTAGTTGCGGAGGCAGTTGGCCGCTGGCAAGCATGCCTAATGCTTCTGTAAATCCTACGCTAGCTTCGATTTCTCCGCTAGCGACGGCTTTAGCAAAACTATCTCGCTCAACGATAAGACTGTGATAATCACCAGTCATTTGCATCAATAAAAAGAAAACAATGAGCAGCGCAACAAACTGTAAAAGTTTGGGTCGTTGCTTTAGGGAATCAATATAGTTCATTGTTGTTTTCTCAGGCGTTTGCTACTTGGTTTTCACCAAATAGCATATGGATAACAGTATGGCAGTTTAATACGCCAACGATGTTGTTTTGCTGGTCGACAACAGCCACCGGTTTGCTTTCACTGAGTACCTTTTCAGCGACGGTTTCGATTATGGCATCACAGGGTACTTGGAAATCACTCAAATCGGCCTCGGTTAAGTTGCCTATTTCTTCCATGACGGACTCAATCTTCAGCACCTTCTCTCTTGGAACATCAGCGGTAAATTTGCGCACATATTCAGTAGCAGGGTTTAACACAATATTAGCAGGGGTGTCGATTTGCTCAATGACACCGTCTTTCATGATAGCAATGCGGTCTGCGAGTCGCAGGGCTTCATCAAAATCGTGGGTAACAAACAGGATGGTCTTGTGCAACGCTGCCTGTAAGCGCAGAAACTCATCTTGCATCTCTTTGCGAATTAGAGGGTCTAATGCTGAAAAGGGTTCGTCTAGGAACCAGATGTCAGGCTCTACAGCTAATGACCGGGCAATGCCAACACGTTGTTGCTGGCCGCCTGAAAGTTGTCTGGGGTAGTAGTTTTCACGGCCCGTCAAATCGACAAGCTTAATCATGTCCATGGCCCGCTGCATGGCATCTTTGGTGCTGTGGCCTTTGATTTGCAGCGGAAAGGAAATATTTTCTAACACTGTTTTGTGAGGCAGTAGAGCAAAACTCTGGAATACCATGCCCATTTTATTACGGCGTAATTCGATCAGTTCTTTGGCGCTCATTTCGAGTATGTTGTCACCATTAATGAAAATCTCACCTGCTGTGGTGTCAGTGAGTCGTGATATGCAACGTAATAAGGTTGATTTTCCCGAACCGGACAAGCCCATTACAACAAGCATTTCGCCTTCGTAGACTTCGAAGGAGGCGTCGTTTACGCCGACCACGCATCCCGCTTCTCGCAGCTCAGTCACATCAATTTTGCCATCATTTTTTTGTATGACTTGTTGCGTATTATCACCAAAAATCTTATACAAAGACGAACACTTGATGACGGGCTGTTGGGTGGTAGACATAACTGATCCTTGGTAAATTGGTAACCAAAATTCTTTGGCTATTAAAACGCGCGCTTATCGACGGTGCCACGATGGCGTTGGTTTAGCCGCCTAATGGGGTGGTAGTCCTGAGCTGGATAGGCCCAGAACTACCACCGGCGTTAAGGTATAATTCCTTACTTAGTGAATGGCATCCAAACGCTTTCGTTGTCTGCTAACCATTTCTTCGCCGCGTCTTCATGACTCATCTTGTCAACGTCAACCAAGGCCGCCATTTGACCAATGTTTCTGGTCGAGAATGACAGTTTGCTATACGCTGTGTAAGCCGCTGGGTGAGTCTTAGGGAACTTGTAGTTAGCGGCTTTCTTCAGCCAGCCTTTAGGCGATCCACAAGCACCATCTCCGCCATCTACTATACGGCAACCATCATAATATGGAGGAAACTCAATAAATGCAAAACCGTCGGCATCGGTAAAGTTCGGCGTCCAGTTAAAGGTGATTACACCACGCCCCTCTTTCTTAGCGGCAGCTAGGTCTGCCCAAATAGCATCAGCACCGCCAGCAAACTTAACAACATATTGGTCGTCGATGCCTAGTGCTTTGATGCGGTCCGGCATCAGGTTGCCGTGCCAGCTTTGAGGACCTTCTAACCAACGGCCTTTGCCGCCAGAATCAGCCGTGGCAAACACGTCAGAACAGTTTTTAAGCGCTTCCCAGTTGGGTAGACCTGGGCATAGGTTTTGGTCGATTACCCATTGTGGTACTCCCATTTCTTCTAACGTGGCGGCTTCATGGGTGCCGGCGTCAATTACGCCGCCTTTTGCCATAGCGTTGTAGAAGGACTTGCCAAAGGAAGACTGCCATACTTCGTGAGAAATGGTGACATCGCCATTGCGGATAGCTTCATAAACGGCTTGTGAGTCAGCAGGCACATACTCGACGTTGTTGCCCATGCTTTCGAAAATACCACCTATGACATAAGCCATAACCACTTGACTAGACCAGTTGTGGGTAGGGATTACAATTGGTTTGCTAGAGTCAGCTGCTTGGGCTTGACCTGTGAGGAAGGACAGAGAAAGTCCCGCTGCCAGAAGGCCAGCTTTAATAATTTTATTTTTCATTACTTCACCTTTCTTATTTGCTATTACTTAGTACTTCATCGTCAGCCAAGCTGGTATATCAGCTGGCTTGGTTATGCCACAATTAGCATAGTTTCTTGAGCGATCTAGCATTGTTAATGCTGAAGGCTGCTCAAATAGAAAATAGTTCAAGTTAATCCTCACGTACTCTTGATTTGGTCGGATCGTAGTGAGATAAGCCGCATACTGTTGCATTGAGGCGTTTGATATGTCCGTCTAGTTTGCCAACTTCCACTTGGGTGCCGATTTCTGTATACCCAGTGGACATGCGGCATAAGGCAATGTTTTTGTCTAATACTGGTGACCGGCAGGCACTGGTGATAATGCCAACTTGCTGCTTACCAATGCGCACGCAATCACCATGCTCAGCCACTTCTTGACCTTCCAGCAACAAGCCCACCAGTTGCCTTTGCGGGGAGGCTTTGCGAGCTATTAGGGCTTGCTTACCAATAAAGTCAGCTTCTTTACTTTTCAGTGGCACAGTAAAGCTGATGCCTGCTTCAAAGGGATCCGTTTGATCACAGAATTCATAGTCAGCAAAGATCAATCCGGCTTCTATACGCAACATGTCTAACGCTTCAAGACCTAATGGAGCAATATTGTGCTTTTGCCCGGCGTCCCATATGGCCTGCCAGACTTCATCACCGTGCCGCGGGTGACACCACACTTCATAACCTAGTTCCCCGGTATAACCGGTACGCGAAATAACAACAGGTGCACCTTGTGGGCCACCGATACGGCCGTTGGTGATACGAAACCAGCCAAGTTCCATCACGGAAGTTTGGCATTCAGGCGTGAAAATGACTTCATCTAGCAGCGTACGACTCATTGGCCCCTGCACCGGCAAATTATGTAATTGGTCGGTAGAGTCCTTGACATACACACGCCATTGTTGCTGCTCGGCAATCTTGCGTAACCATAAACCTGAGCTATCGCACCCACCTACCCAACGGAAGGTGGAGTCGCCTAATCGATAGACAGTGCCATCGTCGATCATGCCGCCATTCTCATAACACATGGCCGTATACACAACTTGGCCTATGGCCAGTTTTTGGATATTGCGCGTGACACAATAATTGAGCAGCTTTTCTGCATCTGGCCCATATACCTCGTATTTGCGCAACGGGCTCAGGTCCATCATGGCCACGCCTTCTCGGCAGGCCCAATACTCAGCGATGGGGCCGTAGTTATTGAAGTGGTTGGCTAGCCAGTAGCCGTTATAATCAATAAAGTGGCGAGTCAATTTAGCAAAGTTGTCGTGAAAAGCAGTTTTCTTGGTCATGGTGAAATCCGATTCAGGCGTTTTGCGAAAAGCATTGCCTTTTTGAAATTGGCAGTCTGAAGAATAGATGCGTACGTGAATGTCACTGGGCTGCCAGTTGTTGGCATTGCTAGTGTCATCGGGACAGGCAGTGACACCACAAACAAGGTCTGTGGCGGCTTGCAATAAGACATAATCTCCCGCTCGCGACCAAGGTTGGTCGCCCGTGCCATAGTTGTAGTCGTCATAGCCCGTATTAAAGAAGAAGTTGATGGCTGGCCAAGATTTTTTGGCAGCTATCTGGTAGTCAGCTAAGGCCGCGTTGAGGTTGTCGGAACAGTTGACATGTCCGGGGTAGCCAATGTCGTCGTAATATTTGGCGCTGCAGGCTAGATTGAAAGTATCATGTCGGCCAATAGTGTCTTGGATCAGCTCTACCATGGTTTCCATATTGCCGTTGTAATACTTGTTATTGAGTCCTGGTAGTGGGTAGGCCTGTGCCATAAGAGAGCGTGTGGTAGTTGGGCATATAGGCACCTCAGTGCCTTTTTCCAAGGCCTTGGCGTCGTAAGCAACAAAATCAGAGCATTGTTGCCCACTAACATCAATCACTTGAATGAACTCACCAGCTTTAACTGTAAAGCCCTCAGCCGTGCAGGCGTTGACTCGGATCTCTCGATTTGGTGTCGCCAATGCTGGTGGCAGGTCGAGGGCCTCGTCGTTAGCCGAGGTGATCTCGACAATAATATCAGTGGGTGGAACGGGTTGATCGGGTGCCATAAATTGAGCTGGAGCTGCGATATAAATGGATAAGGCTTGCTTGATATTCAAGTAAGTTCGTTGGTTTGGCCTCGAATTGGCAGCGCTTAGTTGAATACCCGTTGTTGATGTGGCTTCAAGCTGAGTATTGTCTTGCAACCATTGATTTAACTCTGTGGTTGCTAGGGGTGGGTGTTTAGGTAGCAGTTCGCTGTCTGGTTTGCCGTGTTGATCATAAGCCTGAATTTGCACTTCTTGCATGCCTTCTGGGTCAACAATACAAATTTGATCACCGGCATCGGCATGAAATAGGGCTACTTTTAGAGCAGGTACACGATAGCGCGCACAAGATGGCGTTCGTTCAAGTAGTTCAGGTAAGCGGCGACTGTGAAATAGTTCTAACTGTGGCATACGAGAATAATTGTTATTTTAATATTCTACGGAGGTTACCAAGTTTATAAAAATAGGTGTTTTCTATGGGGTTAACAGGATGTGTTATTTTGTGAAAATTTTTAACATATGGATTTAACGAACTAGATCATCACTGGCTGTCTGTAGGTGGAGCAAGATGGCTTGTCTTGCATCTGGGATGTTGCGTTCAGTAATGGCTGTAAATATGGTTTCATGATGTTGGTTGTAGGTAGTGATCGCTGTTTCGCTAAGTACCTTCTTGCGACTATTGCGCCACATTTCATGTTGTCGGATTTCATTGATCTGTTCATATATCCAGAGCAACAAAGGGTTCCCACAGGCTTTGGCTATGCATAAATGAAACGCTTCATCAGCATATGAAAAACTTTTGGGTTCGCGGCTGGCTTGCAATTGGCTGAAGGCCTCTGAGATACGTTTAATATCCCGGTGGGTGGCATTTTTTACGGCCATTTCTACGATGGCCGGTTCAAATATGGCCCTCACATCCATCAACTGCCCAGGGCTTGTAATATCAGCAAAGTCCATTTGCTTATGATTTGGCAGTTGGTTAACAAAAGTGCCGTTGCCTGGCTTGCGAATAATCACTGCCTGGTTTTCCAGAATGCTCAGTGCCGCTCGTAAAGTGCCGCGCGAAATCTGATGCTGCTCAGCCAAAATACGTTCAGGTGGCAGTTGCTGGCCTCGATCGGCCAGTGAGCGCTGCAAATCTTGGGAGATGGCTAGGGCCACATTATTGGCGGATTTTCGCTTGTGCAGATGGTCCATGCGGGTAAGTTCCTGGCTGTCTCAATGGTACAGTATTGGTTTAAAATAGGTATGCGTTTATTTTAATATATTATTGGCCGCTCATATTTTCATAGTAACATAAAAAATATTTTATTAATAATAATATAAATAACAGTAAGTTAGGCGTAATAATCAAAAATTTGTGAAAAAACATAACAATATTATATTGCCAATCTTTATTTCTAGTGGTATATCTATTGCAGACTGGCATTGTGTACCAATATTGGACCAATGTCAACTAGACACTCTGCATAGAGTGCTTTAAGCATTAATAATAACAATTAGGGAGATGCATGATGACTGATCTACAGAACTATGTAGATGCCCCAGGACGCGCCGAACTTGTTCAACAAGTACGCGATAAAATTAACGACCTGGGAGTTACCTATATCTATTATCAGTTTATTTCTGTTACTGGTCGTATTGTCGGCAAAGGCATTCCTGCTCGTCATTGGGAACGCACAGCTGAGAAGGGCTTTCAGTTAGTTTACGGCTCCACGGCCAACCTTTTTATCGACCGTCACGGCGACTATATAGGTTATGGTCCAGAAGCCTCTGAGCTGGTTGGTATTCCGGATCCTGAGACCTTTTGTCAGTTGCCTTGGGATAAACGTGAGGCAAGGGTTTTTTGTACCTTATTCCGCAATCGAGAAGAAAAAGTTAACCCAGGAGCTTTCCTGAGTTCTGACTGCCGCGGAAATCTGCGCCGTATTCATGATGCCTTCAAGGCAAAGCATGGCTTGGACATGCGTTGTGGCACGGAACCAGAGATGATGTGGCTAAAACGGGGCGATGATGGCATGCCAAATGGCGGTGTCACCAAGCCTAACTGTTACCACATTGATCAGTTCGAAGAGCTGCGCCCCGTATACATGCAAGTTATTGAATATGCGGAGCAAATGGGCCTGGATATTATACAGGGCGATCATGAAGATGCGCCGGGGCAATTGGAGTTGAACACTCAGTTTGACGATGTCTTACGTAATGCTGATCGCTTGACCACCTATCGCCAAATATGCGCTCAGGTGGCGCGAGAGAACAACCTGATAGCCTGTTTTATGAGTAAGCCATTTATGGGAGTTTCGGCCTCTGGGTGTCACCATAATATGTCTTTGTGGAGCGGTGGCGAGGAAGTCGTGCATAGCGAAATAGCTGGTGAGGGTGTATTGCCAGGCATGCCTGGTGTGTTCACTTACCGAGAGGGTGGTGATAACACCTTTATGCCAGACCCATCGATTGATGCGGTGAAGCCGGGCCCA